>CAKVVS010000190.1:0-3423 GCA_934834395.1 Parahaemophilus parainfluenzae
GGATGATTATGTGATTGATATTCCACAAAATACTTGGATTGAACAACCTTGGGATTTAGGTTTAACTTTCGTGCCACCATTGGCAAGAAAATAATTACAAATATGAGTTGGGAATGCGGGGCTTGGCCTCGCATTTTGTTTTATTGAGCCAATTGCAAAATCCCGTTAGAATTAACCGCACTTTTACTTAACAAGGAATTTGAATGTCAGCCAAACCGCGTTTTGTGCATCTCCGTACGCACACCGATTTTTCAATGATCGATGGTATCGTGAAAGTGAAACCATTGGTCAAAGCGTGTGCTGCAAATAATATGGTCGCGTTGGCGTTAACGGATTTCACCAATTTTTGTGGTGTGGTGCGTTTTTATGGTGAAACTCTTTCTTCGGGGATTAAACCGATTATTGGCGCAGATGTTCATGTTAAAAGCGAGTTGTGCGGTGAGGAATTATTCACGCTCACTTTACTTGCCAAGAACAATGAAGGCTATAAAAACATCACATTACTGCTTTCAAAAGCCTATCAACGTGGCTATGTGGATTTGCCTTATATTGACCAGGAATGGTTGATTGAACACCGTGAGGGTGTAATTGTTTTATCAGGTGGCACACAAGGCGATATCGCGAAAAAACTCCTTAAAGAAAATATTTCCGAAGCGGAAAGTGCGGTCAGTTTTTATCAAGAATTTTTTCCTGACCATTTTTACCTTTCGCTGTCTAGAACGGGTCGTCCGGATGAAGAGCGTTATATTCAAGCCGCATTAAAATTGGCTGAGGAACATGATTTACCGCTTGTTGCAACCAACGATGTTGTCTTTCTCGCACCTGATGATTTTGAGGCACACGAAATTCGAGTTGCTATTCATGATGGCTATACCCTTGACGATCCGAAACGTCCAAAACGTTATACTGAGCAACAATATTTCCGCTCAGAAGAAGAGATGTGCGACTTATTTGCGGACATTCCTTCTGCACTTGAAAATACGGTATTAATAGCGCAACGCTGTAATGTGACTTTGCGTTTGGGGCAATATTTCCTCCCTCAATTTCCAACTGGCGAGCTGAGCACGGAAGATTATTTGGTGATGAAAGCCAAAGAAGGCTTGGAAGAGCGTTTGGCGTTTTTATTCCCCGATGAAAAAGTGCGGGCAGAAAGACGACCAGAATATGATGAGCGTCTTCAAGTCGAACTCGATGTGATTAACCAAATGGGTTTCCCGGGTTACTTCTTGATCGTTATGGAGTTTATCCAATGGTCAAAAGACAATGATATTCCGGTAGGACCGGGACGTGGTTCTGGCGCGGGTTCATTGGTGGCTTATGCACTAAAAATTACCGATTTGGATCCCCTTGAATTCGATCTTCTTTTTGAGCGTTTCCTCAATCCAGAGCGTGTTTCTATGCCCGATTTCGACGTGGATTTCTGTATGGACGGACGCGATCGCGTTATCGATCATGTCGCAGAAACCTATGGTCGTGGTGCGGTATCACAAATTATTACCTTTGGTACCATGGCGGCCAAAGCGGTAATTCGAGATGTAGGTCGCGTATTAGGCCATCCTTATGGCTTCGTGGATCGTATTTCGAAAATGATTCCCCCTGATCCCGGCATGACCTTAGCCAAGGCTTTTGAGGCTGAACCACAGTTACAAGTGGCATATGATTCAGATGAAGAAGTTAAATCCCTAATTGATATGGCGCGTAAGCTAGAAGGTGTTACTCGAAATGCGGGTAAACACGCGGGTGGCGTGGTGATTTCGCCTTCTTTGATTACAGACTTTGCTCCACTTTATTGTGACAACGAAGGACTTCATCCGGTTACTCACTTCGATAAAAATGATGTGGAATATGCAGGTTTAGTGAAGTTTGACTTCTTAGGTTTGCGTACACTCACTATTATCAAATGGGCACTAGATATGATTAATGCCCGCCTTACTCGTGAAGGCAAACCTCCAGTCGATATTGCCGCCATTCCATTAGATGATCCCGAATCCTTTGAGTTGCTGAAACGGTCTGAAACGACTGCCGTATTCCAGCTGGAATCGCGCGGGATGAAAGATTTGATTAAACGTCTGCAGCCAGACTGTTTTGAAGATATTATCGCGTTGGTGGCATTATTCCGACCAGGCCCATTACAATCGGGCATGGTGGATAACTTTATTGACCGTAAACATGGTCGAGAAGAAGTGTCTTATCCTGATGCAAATTACCAACATGAAAGCCTTAAACCGATTTTAGAGCCAACTTACGGTATTATTTTGTACCAAGAGCAAGTTATGCAGATTGCTCAGGTGCTAGCAGGTTATACTCTTGGAGGTGCGGACTTATTACGCCGTGCGATGGGTAAGAAAAAGCCAGAAGAAATGGCGAAACAGCGCTCTGTGTTTAAAGAAGGCGCGGAAAAAAATGGCGTTGATGGCGAGCTTTCCATGAAGATTTTCGACTTGGTGGAAAAATTTGCCGGCTATGGTTTCAATAAATCTCACTCTGCTGCTTACGCATTGGTATCTTACCAAACCCTTTGGCTGAAAACCCATTTCCCTGCTGAGTTTATGGCAGCGGTAATGACCTCGGAAATGGATAATACGGATAAAATTGTTGGCTTGTACGATGAATGTTTACGTATGGGCTTAAAAGTCACCCCACCAGATATCAATGTAGGGAAACATCATTTCAGCGTGAATGAAAATGGTGAAATTGTTTATGGTATTGGCGCCATTAAAGGTGTGGGTGAAGGTCCGATTGATGCACTGATTACCGCTCGTAATGAAGGTGGGATTTTCAGGGATTTGTTTGATTTATGTGCTCGCGTTGATTTGAAGAAAATTAATCGTCGTACCTTTGAAAGTCTGATTATGTCGGGTGCGTTTGATAAGTTAGGGCCACATCGTGCGGCGTTATCTAAGAATCTAGAAGATGCACTCAAGGCCTCTGATCAGCATGCAAAAGATGAGGCCATGGGGCAAACCGATATGTTCGGTGTGCTGACAGAAACACACGAAGAAGTGGAAAATGCTTACGCCCATACGCCACCTTACACAGAAAAACAAATTTTAGATGGTGAGCGTGAAACCCTTGGTTTGTATTTAAGCAGCCATCCGGTAAGTCGTTATTTAAAAGAGCTTTCTCATTACAGTTCTACGCGATTAAAAGATCTCACGCCAAATCGCCGTGGGCAAATTAGCACGGCAGCCGGTTTGTTGGTATCAACTCGTTTCGCAACGACGAAAAAAGGCAATCGAATTGGTATCGCAACCATTGATGACCGTTCTGGACGTTTGGATTTAACCCTATTTGGAGAAAGCTTAGACCAATTTGGTGAAAAACTGCAAAAAGATACGGTTGTGGTGGTATCTGGCCAAGTGAGTTTTGACGATTTTTCAGGTGGATTAAAAATGTCGGTACGGGATTTGATGACTTTAGATG
>CAKVVS010000191.1:0-255 GCA_934834395.1 Parahaemophilus parainfluenzae
CTACTTTGCTTTGCACAAGCAAAGAAAAGTAGGTCGCCTTAGGCGAAATCCTAGTAAAAACTATGCTATAATCCGCCCAATTTTTCCCTATCGAGAAAACACATGAAACAACTATTTGCCACAACTGCCCGTGGTTTTGAAGAACTCTTAAAAGTCGAACTGACAGAGCTTGGTGCAACGGAATGTAAAATTACACAAGGCGGTGTACATTTTCAAGCTGGAGATGAAACGCTTTATCGCAGCTTACTATGGTCA
>CAKVVS010000191.1:265-3399 GCA_934834395.1 Parahaemophilus parainfluenzae
TACCGATTGTAAATGGCAAGGTATATAGTGATTTAGACTTGTATTCAATTGTGACAGGGCAGGATTGGTTAAGTTATTTTGATGAGAAAACCACATTTTTTGTTGATTTCAACGGGACAAACCAAGAAATTCGTCACACCCAATTTGGTGCGATGCGTGTGAAAGATGCCATTGTGGATTATTTTGAACGCCAAGGGAAAGCGCGTCCAAATGTGGATAAAGACTATCCGGATGTGCGAATTCATGCTTATTTAAATAAAGAAGAACTCGTTGTTTCACTTGATTTAAGTGGCGAAGCATTGCATTTACGTGGCTATCGTGAAGATACAGGTCAAGCGCCTTTACGTGAAACCTTAGCCGCTGCGATTGTGCTTCGTTCAGGTTGGACAAAAGGGACGCCTTTAGTGGATCCAATGTGCGGTTCAGGTACCTTGTTAATCGAAGCGGCACAGATGGAAGCACAAATTGCGCCGCAATTACATCGTTTACATTGGGGCTTTGATTGCTGGAAAGGGCATAATCAAGATGCTTGGGATAAGGTGAAAGCAGAAGCAGTACAGCAGGCTGAAACTTATTTTAATCAAAATCCAAAACCGCATTTTTATGGCTTCGATCTCGATCATCGCGTACTGAAAAAAGCGCAAAAGAACGCACAAAATGCAGGTGTAGCACACTTAATTCACTGGAAACAAGGTGATGTCGCCGCATTAAAAAATCCAAGTCCAGATGAAGTGGGAACAGTGATTTGTAACCCACCTTACGGTGAGCGTTTAGGTACAACGCCTGCTTTGATTGCACTATATTCAGTCTTTGGGCAACGTCTTAAAAATGAATTTGGTGGTTGGAATGCGTCGATTTTCAGTAGTGAATCTACGTTGCTTGATTGTTTGCGTATGCGTTCTCATCGTCAATTTAAAGCGAAAAACGGTCCGTTAGATTGTGTACAAAAGAATTATCAAATTTCAGAACGCAAAGAAAGTGCGGTTGAAAATCCGCTTGAATTTGACCGCACTTCAACGGTCGCGGTGGATTTTGCGAATCGTTTGCAGAAAAATATCAAGAAAATTGAAAAATGGGCGAAGCAGCAAGGCCTTGATGCGTATCGTTTATATGATGCTGATTTACCGGAATATAACGTAGCGGTGGATCGTTATGGTGATCATATTGTGGTGCAAGAGTATGCCGCACCCAAAAATATTGATGAAAACAAAGCCCGTCAACGTTTATTGGATGCCGTGACTGCAACCTTACAAGTCACCGGTATTGAAACCAATAAACTGATTTTGAAAGTCCGTCAAAAACAAAAAGGCACGAATCAATATGAAAAATTGGCCAATAAAGGCGAATATTTCTATGTAAATGAATACGGCGCACAGCTTTGGGTGAATCTAACGGATTACTTGGATACAGGATTATTTTTAGATCATCGCTTAACCCGTAAAATGCTTGGCGAAATGGCAAAAGGCAAAGATTTCCTTAATCTTTTTGCTTATACCGGTTCCGCAACAGTGCATGCGGCATTAGGTGGGGCAAAATCGACGACGACCGTGGATATGTCTAACACCTATTTAAACTGGGCAGAGCAAAACCTGATTTTAAATGATATTGAAGGCAAGCAGCACAAGCTCATCCAGGCAGATTGTTTGCAGTGGTTAGAGAAATGTGATCGCCAGTTTGATTTAATTTTCGTGGATCCGCCAACATTCTCGAATTCTAAGCGTATGGAAGACAGTTGGGATGTACAACGTGATCACATCAAATTAATGCGTAATCTCAAACGTATTTTACGCCCTAACGGCACCATCGTGTTCTCGAACAATAAACGAGGTTTTAAAATGGATTTTGATGCGCTAGATGAATTAGGATTAAGTGCGGTCGAAATTTCAGCGAAAACCTTACCGCTTGATTTTGAGCGTAATAAACAAATCCACAACTGCTGGATTGTGACAATGAAAGCCTAACAAAAAGCCCGATAATGATTTATCGGGCTTTTTTATTATTCGACTTCTTTTTGTTTTTCGGCTTCAGAATCATCATGAAGAAGGGTTTCAACCGCTGCTTCGTCATTGGTGTCATCTTCTTTTTCTAAGATCTCAGCCGTTTCTTCATTGAGTGCTTCAGCATCAGAATGTGGTTTAACGAAAGGTTTTGGCATCCAATATTTTCGGATGATGTCTGTAGAAAAACCATGTAAAACTTCTTCATTCAATCGTTCTTGATCTAAGTAACGAACTTCAGCAATGACCTCATCAGCTTCAATTTTATTGATACCTAATTGCATTAGTGTTGCACGACTGAGCGTCAATGCAGATTCAAAGGTTTCACGCACGATAAAGTCTACATCTTGCTTAATAAGACTCACGGTTGTTTGGCGGTCATAAGTTCGCGCCAAAATTGGGAGTTTCGGATAAGCATCTTTCAAATTCTGAACGATGTTTTCAATACGTTGTGTATCGTTAATCCCGATGACAACACATTTGGCTTTTTCGATACCCGCTGCACGTAAAACATCAAGGCGAACACCGTCACCGTAATAAACTTTAAAACCGAATTTCGCTGCCGCACGGATGTTTTCGATGTTACGGTCAATCACCGATACGTTAATGCCACGAACAAGAAGTGATTGACAGACGATTTGGCTGAAACGACCAAAACCAATTACGAGCACGCTATCTTCTAAATCCACAATTGGATCGAGATCGCTAGTATCGATTTTTTCCTCTTGATTTGCTGATTTGCGTTGGTTGATTTTACGCATTAATAAACCTATCAATGGGGAGAATAACATCGAAATAATCACTGCAGCGGTAAAGGTTGCATTTTGATCTTTTGTCATCACGCCTGCAGTGGTCGCAGCTGAGAAGAGTACGAATGCAAATTCACCACCGTGCGCCATGATAGTCATTCGTCCAACTGATTCTTTTCGGTCAAGTTTTGTAATTCGTGCAACGGTATAAACGGCTAAGGCTTTGCCAATGATATAAAGACATACTATGCTTAATAACCAAAGTGCATTATGGAATACCAAGGTTAAATCAAGTGACATTCCCACGCCCATGAAGAAGAGACCAAGCAATAGACCACGGAAAGGTTCAATATCGGCTTCTAATTGGTGACGGAATGCAGATTCTGAA
>CAKVVS010000192.1:0-3389 GCA_934834395.1 Parahaemophilus parainfluenzae
CTGGAGGTTACAGCACTTGCAGCAGGGAATAATATTGATCTCCTGGAGAAACAGATCAGAGAATTTAAGCCGAAACTGGCAGCAGTTTGGAAAGAAGAAAGAGCAAATGAATTAAAAGACAAAATTGAAAATCTTGGTGCGCAATTTAAGCAATATCATTCCATCACCGATTATCACGGCATGATGTTTGATTTAGGTATTATTCCAAAACGCTTACGTAGTGCCTCAGACCGTAGCAAATTCTATAAATTAATCGAAGCTTCTTTATACGGTGGTATTTCCAGCGCCATTACCCGTTCTTTACGTGATTACCTATTACCAGAAAACCTTGGTGTGCGCAAAGCCTTCCAAGATATGGAAAGTGCGTTACGTGAAAACCGCATGACCCTTGAAGCAATTAAAGTCACCCAATCTGACCGTGATTTATTCAAACATTTAATCACCGAAACCACTAATTATGTGGCATCAGATTATATGCGTAATGCCAATGAACGCCGCGGTAATATCGAAGCGGCTTTGGGTTTCCGTCGTGATTGGTATAAAGCAAAAGCTGAGCAAGAGTTATCACAACATCGCTTAATTGACTTAAGCCGTGAAGCGGCTGAATTGGCAGAAAATGAACGTACTTTAGAAGTAGATCACCAAAGTGCGGCAGACCATCTAAACTTGGTATTAAATGCGTTACGTCATCAAGAAAAAGTATCGCGCTATCAAGAAGACGTAGCTGAGCTTACAGAAAAATTAGAAGAACAAAAAATGGTTGTGGAAACCGCAACCGAACAGCTTGAAGAAAGCCAAGCACAATTTGAGCAAACGGAACTTGAAATTGACCAAGTACGTGCGCAACTTGCGGACTACCAACAAGCATTAGATGCTCAACAAACCCGTGCATTGCAATATCAACAAGCGATTGCCGCGCTTGAAAAAGCGAAAACCTTATGTGGTTTAGCGGATTTAAGCGTGAAAAATGCGGAAGATTACCAAGCGGAATTTGCAGCCCATGCAGAAAGTCTTACCGAGCAAGTGCTTGAGTTAGAGCATAAAATGTCAATTTCTGAAGCAGCTAAATCGCAATTTGATAAAGCCTATCAGTTGGTGTGTAAAATTGCTGGTGATATGCCACGTTCAAGTGCTTGGGAAAGTGCTAAAGAATTATTGCGTGAATATCCAACACAAAAAATTCAGGCACAACAAACCCCGCAATTACGCGCGAAATTACATGAGTTAGAGCAGCGCTATGCTCAACAACAAAGTGCGGTTAAATTATTGGCTGATTTTAATCAACGTGCTGATTTATCTTTAGAAACCGCTGATGAACTTGAAGCATACCACGCAGAACAAGAAGAACTCATTGAAAGTTTGAATGAAGAACTTGCTGAGCAAGTAGAAAACCGTTCAACCTTACGTCAAAAACGTGAAAGTTTGACCGCACTTTACGAAGAAAATGCTCGTAAAGCACCTGCTTGGTTGACTGCTCAAGCCGCTTTAGAACGCTTACAAGAGCAAAGTGGTGAAACCTTTGAACATAGCCAAGATGTGATGCATTTTATGCAATCACAATTGGTGAAAGAACGTGAACTGACTATTCAACGTGACAATTTAGAAAAACAACGTCAACAATTAGACGAGCAAATTTCTCGTTTAAGCCAACCAGATGGTTCTGAAGATGCTCGCTTGAATGTGCTTGCAGAACGTTTTGGTGGTGTATTGCTTTCTGAATTATATGATGATGTACCAATTGAAGATGCACCTTATTTCTCGGCACTTTATGGTCCTGCCCGTCATGCTATTGTTGTGCGAGATCTCAACACGGTACGCGAACAATTAGCCAATTTAGAAGATTGTCCAGACGATTTATATTTAATCGAAGGTGACCCAAATGCCTTTGATGACAGCGTACTTTCAGCTCAAGAGCTTGAAATGGGCGTTGTGGTGCAAGTGTCTGATCGTGAATTGCGTTATTCAAAATTCCCGCAAATTCCATTATTCGGCCGTGCTGCACGTGAAAAACATTTAGAAGAATTACAAGCTAAACGTGATGAAATTGCGGAAGAATACGCACAAATCGCCTTTGATGTTCAAAAATGTCAACGTTTGCACGAACACTTTAGTCAGTTTGTTGGCTTACATTTAGCCCTTGCGTTCCAACCAAACCCTGAAGAGGTGATGGCGGAAATCAATCAAGAACGCAATGAAATTGATCGCGAGCTCAATCAATTCTCCAGCACTGAACAACAAATTCGCATTAAATTGGATAATGCCAAAGAAAAAATGCAATTGTTGAATAAGTTAATGCCACAGCTTAACTTGCTTGCTGATGAGGAATTACTTGATCGCATTGAAGAGTGCCATGAACAACTAGATATTGCAGAGCAAGATGAAAGCTTTATTCGTCAACATGGCGTTGCGTTGTCACAATTAGAGCCGATTGCCAATACCTTACAAAGTGACCCAGAAAACTATGAACGCTTAAAAGCTGATTTAACCCAAGCGGTTGAACGTCAAAAACAAGTACAGCAACGTGTATTTGCTTTAGCGGATGTGGTGCAACGTAAAAATCACTTTAGCTATGAAGATGCTGGGCAAGCGGAAACATCAGAGCTTAATGAGCAACTGCGTCAACGTTTGGAGCAATTACAGGCACAGCGTGATGCTCAACGTGAACAATTACGTCAAAAACAAAGCCAATTTGCACAATACAACCAAGTATTTATCCAATTGCAAAGTTCTTATGACAGTAAAAATCAGTTGTTGAAAGAATTGATTGCTGAGATTGGTGAATTGGGCGTGCGTGCTGATGAAGGGGCAGAGGAACGTGCAAGAAATCGCCGTGATGAGTTGTATCAACAACTTTCAACTAGCCGTCAACGTCGTTCTTATGTCGAAAAACAATTAACACTCATTGAAAGTGAAGCGGATAACTTAAATAAACGTATTCGTAAAGCTGAACGTGATTATAAAACGCAACGTGAATTGGTTGTGGCAGCGAAAGTCAGCTGGTGCGTGGTTCTCCGTTTATCTCGTAATTCTGATGTGGAAAAACGACTCAATCGTCGTGAGTTAGCTTATTTATCTGCGGATGAATTACGTTCAATGTCGGATAAAGCCTTAGGTGCACTACGTACTGCAGTGGCTGATAATGAATATCTCCGCGATGCATTGCGTATTTCTGAAGACAGCCGTAAACCGGAAAATAAAGTTCGCTTCTTTATTGCCGTGTATCAACATCTTCGTGAACGTATTCGTCAGGATATTATTAAAACGGATGATCCGATTGATGCAATTGAGCAAATGGAAATTGAGCTTAATCGTTTAACAGAAGAATTGACTGGCCGTGAGAAAAAATTGGCGATCAGTTCTGAAAGTGTGGCGAATATTATGCGTAAAAC
>CAKVVS010000193.1:0-3361 GCA_934834395.1 Parahaemophilus parainfluenzae
AAGCATCAATTTTTTCATAATTTTTCCTTTTGTTAATGGTAGAAAATAGTGAATTAATGTTCCCTTGTTTTAAAGAAGGTCACATCAGGATAACGTTCTTGTGCAAGATTTAAGTTAACCATAGTTGGTGCAATGTAAGTAAGATTATCACCACCATCTAATGCTAGATTTTGCTCATTTTTACGTTTGAACTCTTCAAATTTTTTGTTATCCGCACATTCCACCCAACGAGCTGTTGCGACGTTGACAGTTTCGTAAATGGCTTCAACGTTATATTCTGATTTCAAACGAGAAACGACCACATCAAACTGTAACACACCGACCGCGCCAACAATCAAATCATTATTGCTTAATGGACGGAATACTTGCACAGCTCCTTCTTCAGAAAGTTGTACTAAGCCTTTCAACAATTGTTTTTGTTTAAGAGGATCTTTTAAACGAATACGACGGAATAATTCAGGCGCAAAGTTTGGAATACCGGTAAATTTAAGCTCTTCGCCTTGCGTAAAGGTATCACCAATTTGAATAGTACCGTGATTGTGCAAACCTATAATATCACCCGCATAAGCTTCATCGGCATGAGAGCGATCTCCCGCCATAAAGGTGAGTACGTCAGAAATGACTACATCTTTACCAATACGCACGTGTTTAAGTTTCATCCCTTTTTCGTATTTACCAGAAACTACGCGTAGGAACGCCACACGATCGCGGTGTTTTGGATCCATATTGGCTTGGATTTTAAACACGAAACCAGTGAATTTTTCTTCTTCTGCTGAAACCTTACGGGTATCTGCTTGACGAGCTTGTGGCGCAGGCGCCCATTCAGTTAAACCATCTAAGAAATGATCAACACCGAAGTTACCTAATGCCGTACCGAAAAAGACAGGTGTTAATTCACCACTTAGGAATAAATCCAAATCAAATTCATTACTTGCACCTTTTACAAGCTCTAATTCATCACGCAATTGTTGGGCTAAGTCATCGCCTACGGCAGCGTCTAATTCTGGGCTATTTAGACCTTTCACAATGCGTACTTCTTGGATTGTAGAGCCTTGCCCACTTTGGTAAAGATAGGTTTCATCTTTATATAAATGATAAACCCCTTTAAACAATTTACCGCAACCAATCGGCCAAGTAATTGGCGCACAATGGATTTTTAATACACTTTCCACTTCATCTAATAATTCCATTGGATCACGAATATCACGGTCAAGTTTATTCATGAAAGTGATAATTGGCGTATCGCGTAAACGGGTCACCTCCATTAATTTAATGGTACGTTCCTCAACCCCTTTTGCAGAATCGATAACCATTAAGCAGCTATCCACGGCCGTTAAAGTGCGGTAAGTATCTTCCGAGAAATCCTCATGCCCCGGCGTATCTAATAAATTCACTAAGCATTCATTGTAAGGGAATTGCATCACGGAAGTGGTAATGGAAATACCACGTTGTTTTTCCATTTCCATCCAGTCAGATTTTGCATGCTGTGCAGAGCCTTTACCTTTTACTGAGCCTGCTTTTTGAATGGCATTGCCGTATAACAATACTTTTTCGGTGATGGTGGTTTTACCCGCGTCAGGGTGGGAAATAATCGCAAATGTGCGACGTTTATTCACTTCTTCTAATGGATAACTCATTTGTCTTGTTTCTTCTGTTTTAAATGATGCTGTATTGTCGCTGATTTTCAGATTGAGCTCAAATTAAATTGCTTTTCTTTTGTTATCTATAGCTTATTTAGGTGTATGACTCTGTAGTTTCTTTTCTTTAAAATTTTTCATAAAAAAAAGCAAACGTTTGCGCCAAAAGTGCGGTACAATATCTACCGATTTTTTATTCTTATAATTAAAGGTGCAAGCAATGACACAACTTAGTCTAAAAAAAATCTATTCGGGAAAAGTGCGTGATCTTTATGAGATCGATGATAAACGGATGTTAATGGTAGCCAGTGACCGTTTGTCCGCATTTGATGTGATTTTAGATGATCCTATCCCACGTAAAGGTGAAATCCTGACTCAAATTTCCAATTTCTGGTTCAATAAGTTAGCCCATATTATGCCGAATCATTTTACTGGTGATTCAGTTTATGATGTGTTACCAAAAGAGGAAGCTGATTTAGTAAAAGATCGCGCAGTGGTTTGCAAACGTTTGAATCCAATTAAAATTGAGTCTATCGTGCGTGGTTATTTAACAGGTAGCGGGCTAAAAGATTATAAGCAAACAGGGACCATTTGTGGTTTGAAATTACCGGAAGGATTAGTTGAGGCAAGTAAATTACCTGAACCGATTTTTACGCCATCAAGTAAAGAAGAATTGGGTAATCACGATATCAATATCAGCTATGAAGAATGTGAAAAAGCAATTGGCGCAGAGTTAGCGGCACAAGTGAGAGAAAAAGCGATTGCGCTTTATACTGAGGCAGCAAAATATGCGCTGACTAAAGGTATTATTATTTGTGATACCAAATTTGAATTTGGTTTAGATGAAAATGGCACGCTCACTTTAATGGATGAGGTATTAACACCGGATTCTAGCCGTTTTTGGTCAGTTGATACTTATAAAGAAGGAACAAATCCACCGTCATTTGATAAGCAATTTGTACGAGATTGGTTAGAACAAAGTGGTTGGAATAAACAACCGCCAGCACCGAAAGTACCAAAAGAAGTGATTGAAAAAACAGTGGCTAAATATCAAGAGGCGTTGGATTTATTAACAAAATAACATTAACAAACTCCCTGCTATGCTTTAGAATAGCAGGGATTTTTATGGATAAAATATTGTGAATAAAAGAGTATGAAATCTGTTGCGATAGTTGGTTTAGGTTGGCTAGGCTTACCGCTGGCGCTGCACTTAAAAGAGCTTGGTTGGTGTGTAAAAGGCTCAAAACAATCCCCTGATGATGCTCAGAAATTGCATCAGCTAGGCATTGAAACTTATCCTTTTTCGCTTTCTGACGAAATGAAACGTTTACCAGACCATATTCGCCCTCTTTTTAATGTAGATGCTCTCATTATCACCCTACCACCTAGCCGTTTTTCTTCTCAACAGTATTGTGAATATCTTGCTTTTTTAGCTAATCAAGCAAAGAAACAAGGTGTACAACACTTGATTTTTACCAGTTCAACTTCTGTTTTTCCTGATATTTCGGGGCAATTTGATGAAAGTTCTCAACTTTCAGCTGAAACAGAAATGGGTAAAACACTGATACAAGCCGAGCAGTGCTTGTTCCAATCAGAAATATCTCATTGCGATATTCTTCGACTTGCAGGATTAATTGGTAAACAACGCCATCCGGTTAAATTCTTAGCAGGAAAACGCAATTTAAAACAGGGCAATTCACCTGTTAATTTGGTGCATATTGAGG
>CAKVVS010000194.1:0-3325 GCA_934834395.1 Parahaemophilus parainfluenzae
GTTCAGCCACGATTGCACTCATCGGTACACTCACCGATAACAATTGACCGTTACGATCTAAAATTGAGCCGCGAACAGAGAGGACATCATCTTTACGTAGTGAACGTTTGTCCGCTTCACCAGAAAGGGTTTCAGAATTAACAGATTGCACATAAGCAGCACGAGCCACTAATGCGCCTAAGCCTAAGAAAATAAAACTTGTCGCGATGAGATAACGACCACGAAGAAAGCATTTCTCAAATACCATCTTCGGTTTGTTTGGTTTTACTGACGCAGGTTGAGCCAATTTTCTAATTGTTTTCTTTGGCTTTCCTGGTTTCTTAGAGGAATTAAATCTAACCATTTTATTCAAAATCCCTATTCAAAAATAACCACTTCTTGTTCACTTTGAACACGTTGCATTTTTAATGTACCGATTGCAATGGATTCAACTCTTGTATTATCACTTTCGGTTGCTTCTTGTAATTGCAAATTGCGATATTCGTTTTCAAGGGCTTGGTGTTGTAATACCAACTGCCCGTTTTCAGAAATCAAGCCTCGTGTTTGATGGGTCATCCAAATTGTGCCCATTGCAGAAGCTAAAATTAATAAAAGTAGAACGACAATTAATTTATTAGAAGAAAAAATATCTTCAACGAGAATATGTTGTAAAGGATAACGTTCGCTATTTTCTAACATCTTATTTCACCCTTTCCGCTATACGTAACACCGCACTTCTTGAACGTGGATTCGCTGAAATTTCTGCCTCACTTGGCTGAATCGCCTTACCAATGATTTTTAATTTTTGATTACGTTGGATTTGATCTTCACGTAATGGTAAACCTCTCGGGATATCCTCACCTTTACTTTGTTTACGCATGAAATGTTTTACCATTCTGTCTTCAAGTGAATGGAAACTGATAATCGATAAACGCCCTTCTGGTGCCAACATATCTAATGCAGAATTTAATACACTTTCTAATTCATCTAATTCCGCATTAATATAAATTCGAATGGCTTGGAAACTACGCGTCGCTGGATGCTTATGTTTATCTTTAAACGGTACGGCTTGAGCAATTAATTCAGCGAGTTGAGAAGTACGACTTAAACATTCTGTGCCATTTTTGGCCGCACTTTTGTTGAACTCTACGATGGCAGTCGCAATTCGTTTTGCAAAACGCTCTTCACCGAAGGTTTTTAACACCCAAGTTAAATCATCAACAGATACTTGTTTTAGCCACTCTGCCGCAGATAAACCTTGAGTAGTATCCATACGCATATCTAACGGGCCATCTTTCATAAAACTGAAACCTCGTTCGGCTTCATCAAGCTGTGGAGATGATACGCCTAAATCCAGCAAAATACCGTCAATTTTACCAACTAAATCGAGTTTTTGACAGATATCTGGAATGTGTGAAAAGCTATTATGTTCAATATGAAAACGAGGGTCTTGAATTTTTTCAGCTTCAGCAATTGCACGAGGATCACGATCCACTGCAATTAAACGACCATGTTCAGAAAGCTGCGAGAGAATGAGGCAAGAATGACCACCACGACCAAAGGTACCATCGATATAAATTCCGTTTTCTTTCAACGCCAAACCATTCACCGCTTCGTGAAGCAAAACCGTGATATGTTCAGGTGCAGAAAAGGAATTTTGCGTAGTCATAAATAAAAAGTAAACGTTAAATCAAAATCGATAAAGAGAAGATAGAGCGGCGCAAGCACCGCTTATCCTGCTAGTGCTGCTGTTCTATAATGACAGCATTTTTAGTTCTTCAGAAGCACCAAATTCAGCACTTGAGCCAATTTCGATGTCTTCATCAATTTGTGCATACCATTCAGTATCGCTCCAAATTTCAAATTTGTTCAACTGCCCTACCAACATTAAGCCTTTTTCTAATTTTGCGTGTTGACGTAATGGACCACTCAATAAGATACGACCTTGCGCATCCATTTCACATTCTGTGGCATAACCGAGCATAACACGTTGTAAACGGCGTTGATTTGGGTCAAAGTTGGAAAGTGAAAGTAGTTTTTGTTCGATTTTTTCCCATTCATCTAAAGGATAAAGTAATAAACAAGGTTGACGAATATCAACGGTACAAACCATTTGACCTTGGTTCTTTTCCATGATTTCAGCACGATAACGAGTAGGAATCGCTACACGACCCTTCGCATCTAAATTTACCGCTGCTGCACCACGAAACATTTCTCTACCTTTAAACCTTTATTTTTAGAAAAAATTGGCAGAATTTTCCACAAAATTCCACTTTTCACCACTTTGTGTAAGTTTATCGGTTGTAGCCTTAACTTGCAAGCAATTAAAACGTAAAGATTGGTAAATATTGCCAAAAAAATAAACAAAAAACCGTTTAAGGTTTCCCTCAAACGGTTTTTCAATTTTTAACTCGATTTAATTAGTTATTTACATACGCTTCTTCGTCACGAGCACCTAATGGTTTAAGCTGTGTGAAGAATAATACTAAACAAAGTACTGTTAAGCCTAAGCCGATATAAACAGATAATTGATAGTCTAAACCGAAACCGATTTTGTTGTATGCAAGGTAAGTGAAACATACAGTACTGATAAATGCCGCAGGGATTGTACATACCCAGTGGAATTTATTATAGCGATATAAGTACGCTGCTGCAGTCCATAACATAACCATCGCAGTGGTTTGGTTCGCCCAAGTGAAGTAACGCCATAAGATAGAGAAATCCACTTTTGATACGATATAACCAACCACGAATAATGGCACAGCAATAATTAAACGTTTAGCTAAGGTTTTTTGTTCTAAATGGAAAAATTCTGCAATAACAAGACGTGCCGCACGGAATGCTGTATCGCCTGATGTAATTGGAAGAACAACCACACCTAACACGGCAAAAATACCACCAACAAGACCTAAGAAGTGGATAGAAGAGTCATAAACCACTTTAGAAGGAGAACCTGCTTTAATCGCTGCTAATAAATCTGGTAAAGAATCATAGAAACTTAAACCAACTGCACACCATACTAACGCAATCACACCTTCACCGATCATCGCACCGTAGAAAATGAAACGTCCTTCTTTTTCGTTTTCAGTACAACGCGCCATTAACGGGCTTTGTGTTGCGTGGAAACCAGATAATGCACCACAAGATATTGTTAAGAACAAGAGTGGCCATAATGGTAAATCTGCACGGGTTTCAAAGTTTTGGAAGAATTTCTCAAAAGACATACCGTCCACAGAACGATAGAAAGAAATTGGGTCTGCTGAGCTAAGATCTGCACTTACTAAACCATATACCATACCTACAGACATAAAGAGTAATAATGCACCGAAGAATGGGTAGATACGAC
>CAKVVS010000195.1:0-1325 GCA_934834395.1 Parahaemophilus parainfluenzae
GCGGGGTGGAGCAGCTTGGTAGCTCGTCGGGCTCATAACCCGAAGGCCGTCGGTTCAAATCCGGCCCCCGCAACCAAATTATAAAGCACCGAGATTTCGGTGCTTTTTTGTATTCAAAGTGACTATTTTCTATTCTAGAATGTTGCCGTCACCCCAAATTTAATCGTTCTCCCTGGTGCAGGCATGGAGGAACGTGTCATTGGGTCAAGATAATAACGATCAGTTAAGTTTGTCGCAGACAATGACAGCGCAAGATTCTCATTCACTTTGTAATTCATATACGCATCCACCAAGAACACCGGTTGCCAACGTGGGTTATTATTGCTATTGGCAAACCAACCGGCATCACGCAAGGATTTATTGCGGGTTTCTTTTACATTGGTGTGATACACCATTCGCGTGCCAACTTCTAATCGTTCATCTAAGAAACGTACACCAAGATTTGAGGTAATGCTGTATTTCGGCAAAATGGCATTTTTTAAGTAGCCGTTTTCATTACCACCATTAACACATTCGGGATAGGCTTTAAATGTGTGTATATCACCCGTACTACCAACATCTCGAATTGCTGAACTTTTATCGCAGAATTTATTTTTGATGTTGTAGCTAATACCGATATCACCGAAGATGCGACCTTGATCATAACGCGCGGATAATTCTACGCCTTCTAAAATCCGTTTATCAAACTGCTTCATCTCATAATTAATATCACGGTCAAAAATATTTTTCGTGGTATTTTTGTACCAATTTAGGCGAATATCCGCACGGCGTAAACTTGGGAAGAAACCACGTAAATCATGTACATAGCCCACTTCAATATTTTTGCTGTGTTCCGGTTTACGTTTATAAAGCGGCGTGAGAATATCAATGGAATAGCCAATAGTATCTTCAAAAATACTCGGCATACGTTTGGTTTCATCATAGCGCACATAAATTCTGGCGTTATCACTTAAAAATGCGGTAGCACTAAAGGAAGGTGCCCAAGCGTGATCTTTACGCTCTGCCTTTTTCATTTTTTCCCACTGTTCGTTGGTTATTGGTGTTTTTTCTGGCGAACCGGAAAAATCAGCACCAATGTCATATAAATAATCTTCTTTCCCGGTTTGTGGATGGATTGCTTTTTTTTCTAACATTTCTTTTGTAATGCGTCCATCCGTAAACGGAAAATGCTCAACAGAAAAATTACCATATTCGTCCCGTTCCCAATAAATAGTCTGCGTTGCAGATTCATCCCATTCACCATTATTATTACCACTGAGCTGTGACCAACTATCATATTCCTCATCTGTGGTTGGAGTCCAGCCATGTGAAACAACATACTCATC
>CAKVVS010000195.1:1335-3320 GCA_934834395.1 Parahaemophilus parainfluenzae
TTTGCGTTGCTGATTCATCCCATTGTGCATCGTTTTGGCCAAGTATGGCATGAGCCTCATTTTCTTCTTCTGTTGATTCTGTATAGCCATGTGCATAAATATAGTTAGATTGATTATTAACCCACTGTTCAAATTCGGATGAGTCATAGTCTGGTTTTGGATAAAGTTCTTCAAATTCATTATACAATTTTGTATATAATTTAGACTTTCTTTCATAGTTTAAATAGTTTTGCGTGAGTTCAGGACTAACTTGTTTTAACTTTTTCACGATAAATGGAATTCGTGATTCGGTTAATACCTCTTCCTGTTTTAAGTTTGCAATTTTTTCCTGCAAACCGCGATCTTTAGATTTGTAATGGGTATATTTCACCCCAGCAGTCAGTAATAACCAATCGGTTGGTGAATATTCAAATTTGAAGCCTGCATTAAATTCATTTCGGTTGCCTTTTCGATTTCCTGAACGAGCTGAGTTTGATACTCGGCAAATACCATGTAAATTGCCTTCCACACAGGTAAGGTTTTCCCCTTCTGTTTTAGCATCAGTCTCGTATTGATTAAATGCAGTAAGTTGATATTTATCCCAAAGCTCATAAACATTGGTACTGTCTAAAGTTTCACGACGGTAATTTGTCATAATGCTTAAACGAAGTTTTGGACTTAGTTCCGTGACATTGCTAAAGGTTATTCCCATATGATTATCACGGGCAAATTGCACTTGAGCGGGTTGAGTATTAAAAATCCCATCAATATTTTTAAATTTAGGATTTTTCATATATTCTTTTACTTTATTATGAAAAATTTCATAAACGCGATCTTGTGCGCGTTTACGTTCAGCAGGATCTTCTATCTGATCCAAATCATAAGCTTTATCACCGATCTCATCAGCCAGTTGGTGGTACGCTTCATTTCCAAGTGATTGCGTTTCATAATCGCTAAAAAGCACATCGCCAGGTGAGCCGCCCGATGTATTAGTTGCCGTATCATTTTTTACTGCCCAGACACCTATCTTTAAATCAAGCCATTTGTTATCCGGCGGGTTATAGGAAAACTCAACATTACCTGTTTTTTGTTTTACATCTGCTAGTGGCCATTGGGTGACGGTATTACGTGCAGAATAGTTATAGCCAAGTCGGGAAGGCATTATGTCACCATAATTTATTCGCGTGTCTCGGAAGTTCGCAGAAAGTGAAGCATGTTTATTAAAGTGGAATTTACCCTTTAATAACCAAGATCGGCTTTCATAAGATGTATTTGGTACTTCTTCACCCGGTTTATAAATTCGAGCAATGAGTGGAATATAAGGGTCATCGGAGTTTTTATCTAAATTAAGCGGGCCGGTTGTTCCTTCACCGTATTTTTTCCCTCCCCGTTTACCGGCAAAATAATTCCCTTTTTTACGATAAGCATACGCCCCTAAGACTTCATAACCATCATCTTTTGCTGCTAACGCCAAACGTACAGCATTATCGTGTAAAGGTTTATTTCTGCCTTTTTTTCGTGGGCTAATCCGATCATCATCTTTAAAATACAACGCCCATTCACCTAATTCGGCACGCCCATCTGGTGCAACAAGTCGATAATCCTGACCGATGGGAATACCTTCATAAGGACGAGCCTTAATGGAATTGTCGGCGGTCTCCGTTTTAAGTTCAATACCCCATTTTTGGCCCGGTTTGATAATATCGTCAGGATTTAAAGTGGTCATACGAATCGTGCCTGACGCCCCGGAGCGTAAAGTGCGGTCTAAATTAGGGCCTTTTTCCACATTCACTTCACTCACTAAGAATGGATCAAGATAGTTACGATTACTTACACCGGAATAACCGCGCCAAATGGTAATCGCCTGTTCAGTATCATCAACTAATACAGGAATCCGCCCTTGTCCCCAAGAACTACGAATAATAGGATCAATCGCACCTCCATTACGCGCATCGCCACTATAGACGCCTGTAATACCACTTAATAAATCAGATACAGATTGAGAA
>CAKVVS010000196.1:0-3284 GCA_934834395.1 Parahaemophilus parainfluenzae
CAGCCATTGAGTAAGTTTTTAAGCACATCATCATCATAAGCTTTAAGTTGGTTCTCTTGGATCAATTTGCTGACAATGGCGTTTACCTTACCAGTAATGTATTCAAGGCTAATTTTTTCAAGTTCATTCCAACCAATGATAGGCATCACTTCTTGGATAGGGATAAGGTTTTTATTATTATCAATAATATAATCAAGATAATGTTCAAATATACTTTCTAAGGCAGACCAACCATTTGTTAAATCAGTTTTTGTTGTGATGTAGGCATCAATCATAATTAATTGCTGCTTATAACAGGCACTGAGTAATTGTTTTTTATTTTTAAAGTGATGATAAAAGGCACCTTTGGTCACCAACGCTTTTCCCGAGATCTCATCTATTGAAACAGCTTGATAGCCTTTTTCAACAAACAATATTCGTGCTGAGTTAACCAGTGATTGATAGGTACTCTTAAAATTTTCTTGTTGATGATTTTTATTTTCCATGATAGATTTAAAATAACATACCGTCAGTATGTTTATGGTATCATGATGATGTGGTCGTGACAATCTTAAGAACATTTAGGTTATTTTATGTATATTGAACAGCATTCTCGCTATCAAAATAAAGCTAATAACATCCAATTAAGATATGATGATAAGCAGTTTCATACAACGGTTATCAAAGATGTTCTATTATGGATTGAACATAATTTAGATCAGTCTTTACTGCTTGATGATGTGGCGAATAAAGCGGGTTATACCAAGTGGTATTTTCAGCGGCTGTTCAAAAAAGTAACAGGGGTCACACTGGCTAGCTATATTCGTGCTCGTCGTTTGACGAAAGCGGCTGTTGAGTTGAGGTTGACGAAAAAAACTATCCTTGAGATCGCATTAAAATATCAATTTGATTCCCAACAATCTTTTACACGTCGATTTAAGTACATTTTTAAGGTTACACCAAGTTATTATCGGCGTAATAAATTATGGGAATTGGAGGCAATGCACTGAGAGATCCCCTCATAATTTCCCCAAAGCGTAACCATGTGTGAATAAATTTTGAGCTAGTAGGGTTGCAGCCACGAGTAAGTCTTCCCTTGTTATTGTGTAGCCAGAATGCCGCAAAACTTCCATGCCTAAGCGAACTGTTGAGAGTACGTTTCGATTTCTGACTGTGTTAGCCTGGAAGTGCTTGTCCCAACCTTGTTTCTGAGCATGAACGCCCGCAAGCCAACATGTTAGTTGAAGCATCAGGGCGATTAGCAGCATGATATCAAAACGCTCTGAGCTGCTCGTTCGGCTATGGCGTAGGCCTAGTCCGTAGGCAGGACTTTTCAAGTCTCGGAAGGTTTCTTCAATCTGCATTCGCTTCGAATAGATATTAACAAGTTGTTTGGGTGTTCGAATTTCAACAGGTAAGTTAGTTGCTAGAATCCATGGCTCCTTTGCCGACGCTGAGTAGATTTTAGGTGACGGGTGGTGACAATGAGTCCGTGTCGAGCGCTGATTTTTTCGGCCTTTAGAGCGAGATTTATACAATAGAATTTGGCATGAGATTGGATTGCTTTTAGTCAGCCTCTTATAGCCTAAAGTCTTTGAGTGACTAGATGACATATCATGTAAGTTGCTGATAGGTTTCCAGTTTTCCGCTCCTAGGTCTGCATATTGTACTTTTCCTCTTACTCGACTTAACCAGTACCAACCCAGCTTCTCAACGGATTTATACCATGGCACTTTAAAGCCAGCATCACTGACAATGAGCGGTGTGGTGTTACTCGGTAGAATGCTCGCAAGGTCGGCTAGAAATTGGTCATGAGCTTTCTTTGAACATTGCTCTGAAAGCGGGAACGCTTTCTCATAAAGAGTAACAGAACGACCGTGTAGTGCGACTGAAGCTCGCAATACCATAAGCCGTTTTTGCTCACGGATATCAGACCAGTCAACAAGTACAATGGGCATCGTATTGCCCGAACAGATAAAGCTAGCATGCCAACGGTATACAGCGAGTCGCTCTTTGTGGAGGTGACGATTACCTAACAATCGGTCGATTCGTTTGATGTTATGTTTTGTTCTCGCTTTGGTTGGCAGGTTACGGCCAAGTTCGGTAAGAGTGAGAGTTTTACAGTCAAGTAATGCGTGGCAAGCCAACGTTAAGCTGTTGAGTCGTTTTAAGTGTAATTCGGGGCAGAATTGGTAAAGAGAGTCGTGTAAAATATCGAGTTCGCACATTTTGTTGTCTGATTATTGATTTTTGGCGAAACCATTTGATCATATGACAAGATGTGTATCCACCTTAACTTAATGATTTTTACCAAAATCATTAGGGGATTCATCAGTGCTAAGTTTATTCATGCCTATTTAGAAAATACTAATTTTGAAAACTGTGATAATAAAGATACTGCAGATTTCAGAAATACCATAAAAGAATCAAAAAAATTTCTATCCGCCCAAATAACACTAGCAAAAGAATCTCTATCTAAAGCTCTCAAAAACACCGACGAAAGAATATCAGAAAATAATAAAGAATCCACTAACCTTAGATGTATTGCCAAACTAATATTTGGTCTTGATATTTTATTTTTAATTTTGATTCCTTTCATTATATTTAATCCAACTAACATAGCTGTTATATATTATTTACAGCTAAAACTCATCTCTATCCAATTATTTTTTGGAAGCTGGAGCATTGTAGCTTATACGCTCCCCTCCATATCAATGTTAATTATTGCAACAACTTTATTAAGACATGATCAAAAGATTATTAATGAAATTCATTATTTCTCAGAAATGAAACATGAAATAGAATTATTTAGTGGTTTACTAGAGGCATCTCAACATGCCGCTAATAGTTTCAATTCTCCTGAAGAAGAAGCAAAATATGTTGAAGAAACATTTACTCTAATTCGAAATAAATTGATTAATATAGATAGAAATTCTAACTACAAAGAACACTACGTTAAAGAAGTGGACTACAGCAGAAACATTGATCTAATTAACAAAAATTTAGATATACTCAACAAGTTAATTAAAAATTAAGCATATAAAAACCGACTATCCCTAGTCGGTTTTTCTTATGTTAAATTATCGATACTACACTCTAGCATTTCTAAAAAATTGTATCCACGAGCTATCTTCAGACCAACCTTCCGGATGCCATGAGTTGCTCATAGCACGGAATACACGTTCTGGGTGCCGTATCATCGCAGCAATGCGGCCATCCACGTTAGAAATTGTCGTAATATCTAATACCGAACTGTTCGTGTTGGCTGGTAGATTTCACTTACATTTAAATGGCTGTCAATATAC
>CAKVVS010000197.1:0-3232 GCA_934834395.1 Parahaemophilus parainfluenzae
ACTTTTTTCTCTGTATATATAGACAAAAAGCCTGAAGATTTTACACTTTTTGAGCAAAAAAGCAAGCCGATCGCCTATTTCAACTGAATAATTCGCCATAAAAAATGACCGCACTTCATCACAAAGTGCGGTCAAGTTTTCACTAATTTATTGGATTAATAAACCCCTTGTGCCAACATTGCATCGGCTACTTTTACAAAGCCAGCTACGTTTGCGCCCACTACATAGTTAATGTTTGCTTGGCCTTCTGCTGAACCGTATTTTTTACAGTTTGCATGAATATCTAACATGATGCGATGAAGCTGTCTGTCCACCTCTTCAGCTGTCCAGTATAAACGTTGTGAACTTTGCGCCATTTCTAAGCCGGATGTTGCAACACCACCAGCATTAGCCGCTTTACCTGGGCCAAATAATACACCTGCCTCTAAGAATGCTTCTGTCGCTTCGATAGTGGTTGGCATGTTTGCCCCCTCAGCGACTAATTTCACACCATTTGCAATTAAGGCTTTCGCATCAGAGATCTCTAATTCATTTTGGGTTGCGCAAGGAAGCGCAATATCTGCTTTTACTTCCCAAGGGCGTTTACCTGCAAAATATTGAAGACCAAATTGTTTTGCAAACTCTTCTACTCGACCACGTTTTACATTTTTAAGCTCTAATAACGCTTCTAATTTTTCACGATCGAATCCTTCTGGTAAATACACGTAACCCGCAGAGTCAGAACAGGTTACCACTTTCGCACCGAGCGCCATCGCTTTTTCAATCGCATATTGCGCCACGTTACCCGAACCAGAAACTAAAACCGTTTTACCTTGGAAGCTATCCCCTTTCTCTGCAAGCATTGCTTGGGCAAAATAAACCAATCCATACCCCGTTGCTTCTGGGCGAATTAAGCTCCCACCGAATGAAAGACCACGACCAGTAAAGACACAAGCAGCTTGGTTTGATAATTTTTTCATATAGCCTGCAAGATAACCGACTTCGCGACCACCTACACCAATATCACCTGCCGGGACATCGGTATCCGGGCCTACATGACGATATAATTCGGCCATTAACGCTTGGCAGAAACGCATCACTTCAGCATCTGATTTGCCTTTAGGATCAAAATCTGAGCCCCCTTTCGCACCGCCCATTGGCAATGTAGTTAAGGCATTTTTAAAGATCTGTTCAAAACCTAAGAATTTTAAGATTGATAAGTTAACGGATGGATGAAAACGCATGCCCCCCTTTAAAGGGACCAATTGCACTGTTGAATTGCACACGGAAAGCACGGTTTACTTGAACTTGGCCTTTATCATCAGTCCATGCCACACGGAATTGGATTGCGCGCTCTGGCTCAACTAAACGCTCTAATAAAGCTTCTGAACGGTATTTAGGGTTTGCTTCCAAGAAAGGCCAGATTGACGTGAAGACTTCACGAACGGCTTGTAAAAATTCAGGTTGGTGACCGTCACGTTGAGCCACTTTTTCAAGAAATGCGTCTAATGATGCTACTGCTGACATAGGATTTTCCTTCTAGTAGTGAGTTAATATGATGTGTGTTATTTATCACCGTCTTGTTGCGGCGTGTCATCAATATAACAATAGAAAAATCAACTAGGCAATAGTTTTTTTATAGAAAAAATGAAGAAAAAATAAAAAACGAGAAAACATTTAATATTTTCTCGTTTTTATTAGATGAAATCTAAAATTAGTACCTGGATTAGCACTTCAACTTAAAAAATGCTTATTTATTTTTACCTTCTAAGTAAAGCCATTCAGCGACTTGCTTCGCAAAATACGTTAAAATACCATCCGCACCAGCACGTTTAAAGCAAAGCAATGATTCCATGATGCATTCTTTTTCTTTCAACCAACCATTTTGAATGGCCGCCATATGCATCGCATATTCACCAGAAACTTGATAAGCAAAGGTTGGCACACCAAAATAGTCTTTCACGCGATATACCATGTCTAAATATGGCATACCTGGTTTCACCATCACCATATCTGCCCCTTCTTGTAAATCAAGAGCCACTTCTTGCAAGCCTTCATTACCGTTGGCTGGATCAAGTTGATAGGTTTTCTTGTCACCACCTTTCAGGTTGCCAGCAGAACCGACTGCATCACGGAATGGACCATAATAATTAGACGCATATTTTGCAGAATACGCCATAATTTGCGTATTGATATGACCATTTTCTTCCAACGCCTGACGAATACGACCAATACGTCCATCCATCATATCACTTGGTGCCACAATATCAGCTCCTGCTTCCGCGTGTGAAACAGCCTGTTTAATCAGGATATCTATTGTGATATCGTTTAAGACATAGCCTTCTTCATCAATGATCCCGTCTTGTCCGTGTAGTGTATAAGGATCGAGTGCGATATCAGTTAATACCCCTAATTCTGGATAAGCGGCTTTCAATGCTCTCACTGCGCGCTGTACCAAACCATTCGGGTTAAATGCCTCATCCGCCATTAAAGATTTTTTATCTTGCTCAACTACAGGGAATAATGAGATCACTGGCACGCCGTATTTCACTAAAAGACCTGCTTCGATTAATAACTGATCGATCGTTAAACGTTCAACTTTAGGCATAGAAGGGACTGGTTCACGATGATTTTCACCTTCAATGATAAATACCGGATAAATTAAATCATTCGCGGTTAAAGTATTTTCTGCCACTAAACGGCGACTAAAATCATGTTTACGTAAACGACGAAGACGACGGGTTGGAAAACCGCCTAAAATTTGTTGAGTCATAATAATATTTCCTGTTTTTATGATGTTAAAAGGGCGTATCACCTACGCCCATTTTCTTAATCTTTGTGATTCAAATCACCCTGATTTTCTACCGCACTTGCCTCTTCTTCATCCTCTTTCGGTTGATAGAAACGTGCAACTAACAAGCCTAATTCAAAGAGAAGACACATTGGTACAGCAAGTAAAGTTTGAGAGAACACGTCTGGTGGCGTTAAGATCATGCCAACAAAGAACGCGCCCACAATAATATAAGGGCGTTTTGCCGCCAATGCTTTCGTGGTTGTGACACCTGTCCAGCAAAGCAAAATAATGGCAACGGGTACTTCAAAGCACACACCGAAAGCCAAGAATAATGCGAGAGCAAAATCAAGGTAACTGCTGATATCTGTTGCGATAGCTACCCCTTCTGGTGCAGTTTGCGTAAAGAAACTAAACACGAAAGGGAAAACAACATAATAAGCAAACGCTACACCGCAATAG
>CAKVVS010000198.1:0-3218 GCA_934834395.1 Parahaemophilus parainfluenzae
GATTCATGTCGCCTGTTGAGTTTCTACAATGGATTGAGAAAATCAGTAAACCATAAAATTATTTCTTAATCGTAAAAAGTCCTTTTCGATTTAAGGTATTGCTTAGTGTTAAGTTAATCATTAATATACACCCCGTTCTCAAATCACTTTTTATTTTTATGAGGTAAACTTTATGAAAAACTTAGAAAAATATTCTCCGTATGTTTTAGCTTTATTACGTATCATCGCTGCCTATATGTTTATCTTGCACGGTACAGCGAAATTCTGGGAATTCCCAGTGTCAATGACTGGTGGTAATGGTGCGGTGGGCGATCCACTAATGATCGTTGGTGGGATAATTGAGATTGTCGGTTCAATCTTATTAATTTTAGGTTTATTTGTTCGCCCAGCGGCATTTATCCTTTCAGGTCAAATGGCTTATGCATATTTCTTCATGCATGTAGCAGGTAAAGGGAATTTGTTCTTCCCAATCGCGAACGGTGGTGAACTTGCTTTATTTTATTCTTTAGTGTTCTTCTATTTTGTGTTTGCTGGTGCCGGCGCATTTTCTCTAGACAACCGCAAACGTTAATCAATTATCTCATTAATTTATTGCCCGCATTTTGCGGGCTTTTTTTTTAATCAATTAAATAAATCACACACTTTTAAGTGTGCTTACCAGTAAAATTTTTTCTATATAAACGCAAACGTTTGCGCTATAATTTATCCCACTTATTTTTAACCATTTAATGAAAGGAAAATATAATGACAGATCGTCCAATTCGTCAGGCTTTACTGAGTGTTTCAGATAAAGCCGGTATCGTAGAATTTGCTCAAGGCTTAATACAGCGTGGTGTAAAACTACTTTCCACAGGCGGTACTGCAAAATTGTTAGAGCAACATGGTTTGCCGGTGACTGAAGTGTCTGATTATACGGGATTCCCTGAAATGATGGACGGTCGTGTAAAAACCTTACATCCAAAAGTGCATGGCGGGATTCTTGGTCGTCGTGGTACAGATGATGCGATCATGCAGCAACATGGCATTGAAGGCATTGATATGGTCGTCGTGAATTTATATCCATTTGCAGCCACCGTGGCTAAACCAGATTGCACATTGGCTGATGCAGTAGAAAATATCGATATCGGTGGGCCAACCATGGTACGTTCTGCAGCGAAAAACCATAAAGATGTGGCGATTGTAGTGAATAATCATGATTTTAACGCCATTCTTGCTGAAATGGATAAACACCACAACAGCTTAACGCTTGAAACCCGTTTTGATCTTGCCATCAAAGCATTTGAACATACCGCTCAATATGATTCTATGATTGCTAACTACTTTGGACAAATGGTGAAACCGTATCATGTGGCAGAGGAAGAAGATGCCAATGCGAAGTGCGGTCAATTCCCACGTACTTTAAACCTTAACTTCGTGCGTAAACAAACCATGCGTTATGGGGAGAACGCTCATCAAAATGCGGCCTTCTATGTTGATTTAAATGTGAAAGAAGCAAGCGTAGCTACCGCTCATCAATTACAAGGTAAAGCCTTGTCTTACAATAATATTGCTGACACCGATGCAGCACTTGAATGCGTGAAAGAATTTGATGAGCCGGCTTGCGTGATCGTTAAACACGCTAATCCATGCGGTGTGGCTTTAGGTAAAGATATTTTAGACGCCTATAATCGCGCTTACCAAACCGATCCAACTTCTGCATTTGGCGGCATTATTGCGTTCAACCGTGAATTAGACGAAAAAACCGCGAATGAAATTGTGGAACGTCAATTCGTTGAAGTGATTATTGCGCCGAAAGTATCAGCTGAAGCGCAAGAAGTGGTGAAACGTAAGAAAAATGTTCGTTTGCTTGAATGTGGTGAATGGACTTCACGTTCTGAACGTCTAGATTTCAAACGTGTAAACGGCGGTTTATTAGTACAAGATGCGGATTTAGGCATGGTTGGTGTGGATGATTTAAAAGTGGTAAGTAAGCGTCAGCCAACTGAACAAGAACTAAAAGACTTACTGTTCTGCTGGAAAGTAGCAAAATTTGTGAAATCGAATGCCATTGTTTATGCTAAAGATAATCAAACTATTGGCATCGGTGCTGGCCAAATGAGCCGCGTATATTCTGCGAAGATTGCGGGTATTAAAGCGCAGGATGAAGGTTTAACCGTAGCCGGTTGTGTAATGGCATCTGATGCGTTTTTCCCATTCCGTGACGGTATTGATGCGGCGGCGAAAGTAGGGATTCAATGTGTCATCCATCCAGGTGGTTCAATGCGCGATCAAGAAGTCATTGATGCAGCGGATGAACATAATATGGTGATGGTATTAACTGGAATGCGTCATTTTAGACATTAATTTATCTAACTATCCCCCTCTTTAGCAAAGAGGGGGCTGGGGGGAGATTTAAACGATGCTAAATGTACTATGAGGTTGAAATAACTTCTGCCAAATCTCCCCTTCCCCTCTTTGCTAAAGAGGGGATTAAATTCAAAGGATACAAGGAGCAATATGAATATTCTCATCATCGGAAATGGCGGTCGTGAACACGCCTTGGCTTGGAAAGCAGCACAATCTCCATTGGCAGACAAAGTTTTCGTTGCACCGGGCAACGCAGGTACAGCATTAGAACAAAACGTGGAAAACGTGAATATTGCTGCAACAGATATCCCTGCCTTAGTGAAATTTGCTCAAGATAAACAAATTGGATTAACCATTGTTGGTCCTGAAGCTCCGTTAGTGATTGGGGTAGTCGATACATTTCGTGAAGTCGGACTAAAAATTTTTGGCCCAACTCAAGCGGCTGCTCAATTGGAAGGTTCAAAAGCATTTACCAAAGATTTCCTCGCTCGCCACAAAATTCCAACGGCAGAATATCAAAACTTCACTGAAGTAGAACCTGCATTGGCATACTTGCGCGAAAAAGGTGCGCCAATTGTCGTAAAAGCAGATGGTTTGGCAGCGGGCAAAGGCGTAATCGTTGCAATGACATTGCAAGAAGCGGAAGACGCTGTACGTGATATGCTTTCGGGCAATGCCTTTGGCAAAGCGGGTAGCCGAGTGGTGATTGAAGAGTTTCTAGATGGTGAGGAAGCCAGTTTTATTGTCATGGTGGACGGTAAAAACGTTGAACCTATGGCTACCAGCCAAGATCATAAACGCGTGGGCGAAAATGATACAGGTTTGAATACCGGCGGTATGGGGGCTTATTCTCCTGCGCCAGTGGTGACACC
>CAKVVS010000199.1:0-3213 GCA_934834395.1 Parahaemophilus parainfluenzae
GATTAATACAATATCCGCATCACATTTTTCGGTTAAGAGTGCGATTGTTTTTGGTGATAAATTAGCATTAAATAACGCATCATCTTCACAGACTAATGCATAATCATTTTCCGTCACATTTTGATCTTCTACGATCTGACGATACACTGCTAAATGACTTAATGTACAACCAATTTCGCCTTTTGTGACGTTGCGTCCATAATGCTGTTCAAATTTTGTTGGATTGAATACTTCTGCCAATTCATCCCACTCTTTTTGCATGGTATTAATCGCTGAAAATACAACGAAATCTGCTGTATCCGGTTGAGCAAAAAACAGCTCACGACGCTGAACATCTTTATCTAGTGAAATCAAATATTTATTCATAATTATCTCAAATTTGGTTTTTGCAGTATTTTGATTACAACAAACGGAAATAGTTGCAAATTATACTAAAGAAATAGTCCTATGGCATGGCTTTTAACACAACTTTAAAAAGCCTTAAAAAAATAACCGCACTTTAAATGCTTAAAGCGCGGTCTATTTTAAATGGATTAATGTGTTATGTCTTTCAATTAGAAAATTGCAGTCGCTAAACCGACTACAACACTTAAAGAAAGCACTACAGCTAACATTGCGTAACCAAAATCACTCATTTTAATTTCCCACTTGTTTAGTTAAAGATAACCCATTCTAACAATAAAGCACGTTTTTTCAAAAATTTTTTATAATTTACTTAACCTATTTGGTGACAGTCTTTATAATAGGAAAAATTCTCTAGAGGCAAAATTATGGCAACAATTAAAGATGTCGCAAAAATGGCCGGTGTTTCCACCACCACTGTTTCCCATGTAATTAATAAAACCCGTTTTGTAGCAAAAGAAACCGAAGAGGCGGTGATGCAAGCCATTAAAAGCTTGAAATACTCACCAAGTGCTGTTGCTCGGAGTTTGAAAGTCAATACAACAAAATCCATTGGGATGATTGTTACCACCAGTGAATCTCCTTATTTTGCTGAAATCATTCATGCCGTTGAAGATCATTGTTATCGTCAAGGCTATTCACTTTTTTTGTGTAATACACAAAATGATCCTGAAAAAATTAAAAACCACGTCGAAATGCTTGCCAAAAAACGCGTAGATGGTTTATTGGTCATGTGTTCTGAATACACACAACATTCACTTGATGTGCTTTCTAGTTTCTCGTCTGTGCCGATGGTGGTAATGGATTGGGGTCCAAATACAGATACCGATATCATTGAAGATAACAGCTTTACGGGCGGTTACCTTGCTACTAAGCATTTAATTGATTGTGGTCATAAAGAGATCGGTCTTATTGCGGGTGAATTAGATAAAACGACGGCAAGAACCCGTTACGAAGGCTTTGTAAAAGCCATGAATGAAGCCAATCTACCGATCCATGAAAATTGGATTATGGAAGGTTTCTTCGAACCTGAAGACGGTTACGAGTGTATGAATAAAATTCTTGCACAAGACAGCCTACCTACTGCCGTATTCTGTTGTAATGATGTGATGGCATTAGGTGCAATTTCTGCCATTACAGAAAAAGGCTTACGCGTGCCTGATGATATTTCGATTATTGGCTATGACAATATTCACTCATCACGTTTCTATGCACCGCCACTCACAACGATTCACCAATCGAAGTCGCGTTTAGGCGCACAGGCAGTGAATCTCTTATTTGAACGTATTGCGAATAAAGATAACGACAATCACGAAAAACATCGTATTGCGATCCATCCAGAATTAGTACTACGAAAATCAGTTCGTACACTTGCATAAACATTAAATTTTTTGACCGCACTTTGAATTTTATCTAAAAAAGTGCGGTCATTTTTCTACTTATTTTCAGCTTTTTTGATTTAATGCAAGTTTTCGACGTATAGCATTTGATCCCGATACATATTTTTGATTATATCTCTCCTAGTTTTATTTTTTTATCGGAGTTTATATGACTGATGAGTATCGCACTCTCCGCCATAATATTAATATGTTAGGGCGTTTTCTTGGAGAAACCATTAATGATGCACAAGGCGAAGACATTCTTACCTTAATTGAAAATGTTCGCCAATTGTCCAAACAATCTCGAGCGGGTGATAGCCAAGCACGTAAAACATTGTTAGATACCCTTTCCACCATTTCTAACGAAAACATTATTCCCGTTGCGCGTGCATTCAGCCATTTTCTTAATCTGACGAATATCGCTGAACAATACCAAACGGTCTCTCGCCAACATAAAGATTTACAATCTTCTAATCGTTCATTAAGTGCTTTATTTCAACGTTTAAAAGCATTAAATGTTTCAAAAGAAGAAGTTTACAAAACCGTTGAGAACTTACTCATTGAACTAGTATTAACCGCACACCCAACCGAAACCACACGTCGTTCGTTAATCCACAAACACGTTGAGATCAATAAATGCTTAAGCAAATTAGAGCACGATGATTTGACGCCTAAAGAACGCAGCATTATTGAACGCCTGTTGCTTCGTTTAATTGCTGAAGCTTGGCATACTAATGAAATCCGTACTGTTCGCCCTACCCCATTCGATGAAGCAAAATGGGGCTTTGCCATGATTGAAAATAGCCTATGGCAAGGGGTACCGGAATTCTTACGTCAACTAAATGAACACGCTCGTGAATTCTTAGGCTACGATTTACCTGTGGGCTTACGTCCTGTCAGAATTTCTTCTTGGATGGGTGGTGACCGTGATGGTAACCCATTTGTTACTTCAAAAATTACGCAACAAGTGCTCTATCTTGCTCGTTGGAAAGCGGCGGATTTATTCTTAAATGACATTAAATCCCTTGCCGATGAATTATCCATGGTGAAATGCACACCAGAATTTACCGCAAAATATGGTGAACATTTAGAACCTTATCGTTTTGTGGTCAAAGCGCTTCGTGCAAAACTTATCGCCACTCTTGATTACTTTGATGATTGTCTAGCAAATCGTCCGCCACGCGTAAGCCAAGCGGATATCATCATGGAAGATAATCAACTTTGGGAACCACTCTATGATTGCTATCAATCATTGATGGCATGCGGCATGCGGATTATTGCCAATGGATCCTTATTGGATATTTTGCATCGTATTCGCTGTTTTGGGGTTACCCTTTCACAAATGGATATCCGTCAAGAAAGCACTCGCCATACAGATGCCATTGCTGAAATTACCCGTTATCTTGGCATTGGCGATTATGCACAATGGAGC
>CAKVVS010000200.1:0-3185 GCA_934834395.1 Parahaemophilus parainfluenzae
GGTGGAGCAGCTTGGTAGCTCGTCGGGCTCATAACCCGAAGGCCGTCGGTTCAAATCCGGCCCCCGCAACCAAATTACAAAGCACCGAAATTTCGGTGCTTTTTTCGTTTTTAAATAAAGGTAAATTTAATCGAAATAAAAAGGCACAATGTCTGGAAACATTATGCCTTTATCTATCAATCTTATTAGATTTGATACTTTGTCTTATCGCCAATATCAAAATGCAGTGGCATTCGCCATTTTTGAACTGCAAGAATCAATAATAATCCGCCGACAATCAACGATAAAATTCGAGCAATCCAACCCCCTTCAAATACCCAAGCAAACCAAAGTGCAGCGACAAATGCAGGTTGTAAATTTAATAGCGGTACTCTAAAACAGAAGTATTCTTTAAAACATAAACCGCCCAGTGTGACTAATGCACCACCTAACGCTAATTCATGCCAACCTAAAAGCGCACATAAGAGTGCAAGCCACGTGGCAAATTGAAATGTTAAGCGGAAATGCTTTAAATAAATATGAAGCGATGATGCACAACAAGTTGCTGCAATCAATACGCCAATTTGAGCCTGTTGAGGATACCAAGTTAAAGCCAAGATGCTAAATGCCGCAATCACAAAGCCTGTGCGATAAATAATGACAGTGAGTTTATCCCAAACATCCATTGGAGATTCAATATGAGGATCGGCCATGCTATTTCCTTATTTTTAATGATAAAAAGTGCGGTCAAAAACATTTTAAATTTTGACCGCACTTTTTTTATTTCTTCTCTTAGCTATTGCATCATTCACGCTTAATAAACAGCAATCGTGCGTGATCATACACCCAATTAAAAATAAAGGTATAAACGGTCACCATCACCGTTAAGCTGAAATCCATCATAAAAGCTGTAATCCAATCCACTTTTAAAAAGTAAGCAATAATCGGCACGGTGAAAATAAGCAAGCCGCCCTCAAATGAAATCGCATGTAAAGTACGAAATATGACACCTCGCTTTTCTCGCGGCCCCGTAAAGACTTTATCAAGAAAATAATTAAAGACGAGGTTCCATAGCATGGCTGTTAAGGAAACCAGTACCATGGACCCAAAGAGAATAGAAACACTTTCTTCTGTAAAGAAATACAAAGCGAAAACAGAAAGCAACACAACCGTGGTTTCAAACAAGATTGCGTGAAAAAGTCGCTCAAGAAAACTCATTTGTCATCCTTTACAAAGCAAAAGTGCGGTCAAACTCACCGCACTTTTCATCAATATTTGATTAATTGGTTTTTAATTTATTCCAATATTTTTCGTAAATGTCCACTGCTTCTCCCACATCGCCTTGCATAATGCCTTTTTCAATGTTTTCAGCAGATGGGAACAAGGTTGGGTTATTCGCCATTTCAGGTGAAAGTAACGCTTTCACGCCTTCATTTGGCATTGAGAAGCCCATTTTTTCAACCACTAATTTCGCATTTTCAGGACGAAGTAAGAAGTCGATAAATTTATAAGCGCCCTCTGTATTTTTCGCACCTTTTGGAATCGCGTAGTTATCCATCCAGAAAATCGCGCCTTCTTTTGGATACACAAATTGGATACTTGGATTTTCTTTGTGTGCTAAATAAGCCGAACCATTCCATAACATACCAATAGAGGCTTCACCTTGAACAAACGGTACTTCTGGCGAGTCAGAGTTAAAGGTCACCACATTTGGTAACAATTTCACTAAGCGCTCATAAGCCGCTTTAATGTCTTCTTCATTCGTGGTATTTGGTGATTTTCCATCTAAAAGTAATGCAATATGGAACACTTCTCGCGCATCACTGGTTAATAATACTTTACCTTTATATTCTGGATTCCAGAAATCAGCCCAACTCGTAATTTTGCTTGGGTCAATATCATCCGCATTCACACCGATACCAGTTAAGCCATAAACGTAAGGCAGAGAATATTTGTTATTTGGGTCAAATTCCTTGTTTAATAAATTTGCTGGAATTTGTTTAAAATTACTTAATTTGCTGTGATCAAGCTCTTGTAACATGTCTTCTTTCGCCATTTTATTGACGTAATAGCTTGATGGGAAAACTAAATCATAACCACTGCCTGTACTGGAGGTCAGTTTCAATTTAGCATACATTTCTTCATTACTTTCAAACGTAGAATAAATCACTTCAATGCCGGTTTCTTTGGTAAATTCTGCAACCAAATTGGATGGCACATAGTCAGTCCAGTTGTAAACATACAGTTTTTCAGCAGCAAATGCAGCAGAAGTTGCAGCAAATGCAACGGCAGAAAGACAAAGTGATTTGATGTATTGAACAGCATTTTTTTTCAATTTATTGACCTCCTCAGGACAATCAAAATAAACCTTAAGTAATCGTTTACTTGTATAAACTTGGGGGAGTATAGCACCTTTTTAGCAAAAGGTTTGACATATTTTCCCATCAGGGTAAGATTCCCTCAATTTCAATTTTATGTTAATAAATTAGGCATCAATCATGCTCGAATTCGCTCATCAAGAACATATCAAATCTTATTATTTCGACAGCCGAAACCAAGCCTTCGAATTGCCGCCTCTCACTCAGCAAGAAGAAGCGGATGTTTGTGTTATTGGTGCGGGTTTCTTCGGTTTATCAGCCGCCCTTGAATTAGCAGAAAAAGGCAAGAAAGTCATTGTGTTAGAAGGCGCAAGAGTAGGATTTGGCGCTTCCGGCAGAAGTGGCGGTCAAGCTATCAATGGTTTTGAAGAAGGCATTGATGAATATATTGCTCAAGTGGGCTTTGATAAAGCGAAAAAACTTTGGGATATGTCGCTAGAAGCTATTGATATTATTGATGAACGTATTGCAAAATATGGCATTCAATGTGATTGGAAAAAAGGTTATGCCACATTGGCGTTAAATGAACGTCGTATGGACGATCTCATTGAAATGGAAAAAGCCAGCCATGCGACTTTTGGCTACGACAAAATGCAACTTTGGGATAAAGCCAAACTTAAACAACATCTAGGCAGCGATATTTATGTAGGCGGCTTATACGATAGCAACTCAGGCCACTTACACCCATTAAACTATTGCTTAGGCTTAGCAAAAGCTTGCTTGGATTTAGGCGTGCAGATTTATGAACAATCGCCTGTTGTGGATTTAGTGGAAAAATCAGGCTGCATTGAAGTCAAAACCGATAAAAGTGCGGTCATTTCTCAAGAC
>CAKVVS010000201.1:0-3179 GCA_934834395.1 Parahaemophilus parainfluenzae
ATTACAACCATTATTAGGTGAACTTCACTTAAATGATACATTCAGTCGTGCGGATGTACAAAATGTTGAAAGCTTAATTAAAGATAAATTAGGTGAACGTGGTTACGGTAGTGCGACAGTGAATACTGTACCCACTTTTGATGATGCGAATAAAACATTAGCATTAACCTTTGTAGTTGATGCTGGGCGTCGTTTATCTGTACGTCAAGTTCGCTTTGAAGGTAATACTGTTTCTGCAGATAGTACATTGCGTCAAGAAATGCGTCAGCAAGAAGGAACTTGGTATAACTCACAATTAGTTGAGTTAGGTAAAGTGCGTTTAGATAGAACAGGTTTCTTTGAGAGCGTAGAAAATCGTGTTGAACCAATTCAAGGTTCTAATGATGAAGTCGATGTCGTATATAAAGTAAGAGAACGTAATACCGGTAGCATTAACTTTGGTATTGGTTACGGTACAGAAAGTGGCATCAGCTATCAAGCAAGTGTGAAACAAGATAACTTCTTAGGAACAGGTGCAGCGGTAAGTTTAGCAGGTACACGTAATGACTACGGTACAAGTGTAAACTTGGGTTATACAGAACCATACTTTACTAAAGATGGAGTAAGTTTAGGTGGAAACGTATTCTATGAAACTTACGATAACTCGAAAAGTGATACTTTATCAACCTATAAACGTACAACTTACGGTGGTAATGTCACATTAGGATTCCCAGTTAATGAGAATAACTCATATTACGTGGGATTAGGTTATACTTATAATAAAATCAGTAACTTCGCGTATGAATACAACCGTGATTTATACATGAAGTCAATGAATTTGACTGGAAACTCAATCAAAACTAATGATTTTGATTTCTCATTTGGTTGGAATTACAACAGCCTAAACCGTGGCTATTTCCCAACTAAAGGTGTGAAAGCAAGTTTAGGTGGCCGTGTCACCATTCCAGGATCTGATAATAAATATTATAAATTAAGTGCTGATCTTCAAGGTTTCTACCCATTAGATCGTGATCATCGCTGGGTATTATCTGGAAAAGCAACTGCTTCTTATGCAAATGGCTTAGGTGGTAAACGTGTACCGTTCTATCAACTTTATACGGCGGGTGGTATCGGTTCATTACGTGGTTTTGCTTATGGTGCAGTAGGTCCTAATGCGATTTATCAAGACAAATATGGCCAATGGTATCAAAGTACTGATGTCGTTGGTGGTAACGCGATGGCTACAGCAAGCGTGGAACTTATTGTTCCAACCCCATTTGTTGGAGATAAAAGCCAAAATAGCGTAAGAACCTCACTTTTCGTTGATGCTGCGAGTGTTTGGAATACAAAATGGAAATCAGATAAAGAAGGCTTAAAATCATCTCCGATTTATGCAACATTACCTGATTACAGCAAAGCAGGTCGAATCCGTGCTTCAACTGGTGTTGCTTTCCAATGGCAATCACCAATCGGACCATTGGTATTCTCTTACGCGAAACCAATCAAAAAATATGAAAATGATGATGTAGAACAATTCCAATTTAGTATTGGTGGTTCTTTCTAATAAATTGAACTTTTACGTTCTATTTAAGTCAAAATCTTCGTTCTGTGTCAGTGAGTTAGCTGACACAGAAATATTTACTAAACTAATTTAAGGAAATTCAAATATGAAAAACGTAGTAAAAGTTACCGCACTTTCTTTAGGTCTTGCACTTGCATCAGGTTTTGCTGCTGCAGATGAAAATATCGCATTCATCAATGCGGGTTACTTATTCCAAAACCACCCGGATCGTCAAGCTGTAGCAGATAAGTTAGATGCAGAATTCAAACCAATGGCGGATAAACTTGCTGCAAGTAAGAAAGAAATTGATGACAAAATCGTAGCATCTCGTAAAAAAGTAGAAGCAAAAGTGGCTGCTTTACAAAAAGATGCACCTCGTTTACGTCAAGCTGAAATTCAAAAACGCCAAGAAGAAATCACTAAATTTGGTTCAGATGAAGAAGCTGCATTAAATAAATTAATGGAAGAGCAAGATAAAAAAGTGGCAGAGTTTCAAGAGTTAAACGAAAAACGTCAAACTGAAGAGCGTGGTAAATTATTAGAAAGCATTCAAGTTGCGACTAATAACTTAGCAAAAGCAAAAGGTTATACTTATGTTTTAGATGCTAACTCTGTAGTATTTGCGGTAGATGGTAAAGACATTACTGAAGATGTATTAAAATCTATTCCTGCAACTGAAAAAGCAGCTCCAGCAAAAACTGAAGAGAAAAAATAATAGGTTCTCATAATGCAAAAATCCTATTCTTTACAGGAATTAGCAACAAAAGTCGGCGGTACCCTTCGTGGTAACGCCGACGTTGTCGTTAATAATATTGCCGCACTGTCAAAAGCAGAACCTAACCAACTTACCTTCATTTCTAATGCAAAATTTCGCCCTTTATTAGCTGAATCTAAAGCTGGTATTCTTGTCGTGTCAGAAACGGATGTGGAATTTTGCTCACCTGAAAGTAATTTACTTATCGTTAAAGATCCTTATGTTGCTTATGCAGTATTAGCTCAATATATGGATACCACTCCGAAAGCTGCTCAAAATATCCACCCAAGTGCGGTTATTTCTGAAAAAGCTTCAATGGGTGAAAATGTATCAATTGGTGCAAATGCCGTTATTGAAGAAGGTGTTGTATTAGGTGATAACGTGATTATTGGCGCAGGTTGTTTTGTAGGTAAATTCACCAAAATTGGTGCAGGTACACAGCTTTGGGCAAACGTAAGCATTTATCATGAAGTAGAAATTGGACAAAATTGCTTAATTCAATCAGGTGCTGTGATTGGTAGTGATGGCTTTGGCTATGCGAATGATCGTGGTCGCTGGGTAAAAATTCCACAAGTAGGCCAAGTGATTATTGGTAATAATGTCGAAATCGGTGCTTGTACCTGTATTGACCGTGGTGCCTTAGATGCGACAGTCATTGAAGATAACGTCATTATTGATAACCTTTGTCAAATTGCGCATAACGTTCATATCGGCACGGGTACAGCAGTAGCTGGCGGTGTCATTATGGCGGGTAGTCTAAAAGTGGGGCGTTATTGTTTAATTGGTGGAGCAAGTGTGATCAATGGCCACATGGAAATCTGCGATAAAGTAACTGTGACTGGCATGGGTATGGTGATGCGCCCAATTACTGAGCCTGGCGTATAC
>CAKVVS010000202.1:0-3172 GCA_934834395.1 Parahaemophilus parainfluenzae
GGTGAAAGGTTCGCACACTGCGAGATTCCTAAAAGACATCTTAACAAAAGGCTAGAAAAACCAACCGCACTTTTGAACATTATCAAAGTGCGGTTATTTTTTAATTCGATTATTGAAGGTTAATGAACAGATTGCTATTATCTTCAGCATATAAACGAAGGGGGATAATATGGAATGTTCTCACCCATTTAGTTGTCAATGTCAGCCTATAGCAAATGTAAATGTATTAGGCGCCCAGCTTACGCGTATTGAATTGTCTTTTCATCGGGCAATTTCAGTTCTCTCAATTTCGCAAGTCTCAGTTTGGGTGAAGAGTTTAAATACTCAACATCGATGGGTAAAACTAGACTTTAATGCCTGCCATAAAAATGATTCGAATAATTTTACATTGTTTATTCAACCAGATGTACATTGTCTTACCACAAAATTACTACATTTTGATGTTGAACGATTTACTCAAGTGCGGTCGGAATTACAGCTAAAAATTGAATTTGATCAATCGCTTCATATTTCAGTATCGCAATGTCATATTTTGCCGATTCTTTGCCTTGATACCCAAGGTTTCACTCATTTTACTTATCAAGATCTCACTTGTAGTTTCTACCAACCTAAGGCTTCTTTTCAATTACATCCATTAATTATTTGTTTGCACGGTGCAGGTGAGGGGGGAAATAATCAGAGCAATATTCTCGCCGATAAAATGGCGGTGACTTTCGCAAACCAATTACACCAAGATATGCTGGATTATCCTTATATTCTTGCTCCTCAATGTCCTAGTTTCTGGGTAGATAAATTTCTATTAAATGGTCAATATTATTATGGTGAACGAGATTACACCGCTGATTTATTAGCTTTAATCCAAGATGCTTTGATTAGGCATCAAGATATTGATCCCAAACGTGTTTATATTGTTGGTGGTTCAATGGGAGGATACCAAGGATTACGGCTTTTTTCTGATGCACCCGATTTATTTGCTGCAGCTCTAATTGCTTGCCCCGCGAAACTTCCTTCTCTAGAAAAATTACATCGTTTAAAGAATAAAAAAATATGGCTTATTCATAGTGCCTTAGATGAAATCGTACCGATTGAAAATAGCCTTAATTTTCTTGAACAAATCTACAATGAAAAATCTACACAAGCAATGTTTACGCTTTATGGAAAGGTTGTCATAGAGGGAAAAGTTATCGATCCACATTGTGTCTTTTTACCTCTTTACGACAACCAATTAACATCAGGACAAAATTCCATTTTTGAATGGTTGGGACAACAAGGAGTTTAAGATGAAAAGTGCAGTTATTTATATTTCTGTCATTGCCGCATTAGGAGGCTTTTTGTTTGGTTTTGACACAGCGGTGATCAGTGGTACTGTTGAGTCAATCAAAAGCCCTGAATTCGGCTTTGGCTTAACGGCAGGTGAATTAGGTTTCGCAGTTGCATCCGTATTGATTGGTTCTGCAATTGGTGCATGGTATGCCGGGATTGCAGCAATTAAGTTTGGTCGAGTGAAAGTGATGCTTATTGCTTCTGTATTATTTTCTCTTTCAGCGATAGGTTCTGCATTCGCTTTTAACTTATGGGATTTTTCCTTTTGGCGTTTAGTTGGAGGATTGGGTGTAGGGATTGCAGCGGTTATTGCTCCTGCATACATTGCAGAGGTCTCTCCTGCCCACTTACGTGGACGTTTGGGTAGCCTGCAACAATTAGCTATCGCAATTGGTCTGCTCGTTTCTTTTATTTCAAATTATGTGTTAGCGAATATCGATAATTCCCCTAATGCACCTTTATGGGGCGGCTTACTTGCATGGCGTTGGATGTTATTAGTTGAGGTATTTCCTGCGGTGCTATATGGTATTATGGCACTTAAACTGCCAGAATCACCACGTTATTTAGTCAGTAAAAATAGACTTGATGAAGCAAGAAATGTATTAGTGAAATACACTAACGAGGCAAATCCTGATTTAAAATTAGAACAAATTAAAATTAGTTTGGGCAATCCGAATGACGTTGTTTCGATAAAAAATGTTTTATCAAGCAAAACCTTATTTGTACCAGTCGTTTGGTTGGCAATCAGTCTTGCTTTTGTTGCACAGTTCACTGGCATTAATATTATTCTGTATTATGCCTCTTCACTTTGGAGTGCGGTGGGTTTTTCACAAGGTTTATCTTTTGCAGTTCCAATTGGCACAACTATTATTGGCGTGTTAATGACGATTGTAGGGATGCTTTATATTGATAAACTAGGTCGTCGCAAATTATTATTAATTGGTTCTATTGGTATGGGGGTTTCCCTTTGGATTACGGGATTTATTTTTATGAGTGCCGATCAGTCTTCCGAAACACTTGTCTTATCACCAGTGCTTTCATGGAGTGCATTAATTAGTGCTCATATTTTCTATATTTTCTTCTGTTGTACATGGGGACCCGCATTATGGGTTATTCTAGGTGAGATCTTCCCAAATAGAATTCGTACTACTGGATTAGGAATTGCAACTTGTGCAAACTGGATCGGTAACGTGATTGTCACTTGGATTTTTCCGCCAATGCTAAAATATTTAGGGCTAGCTCCAACCTACTTATTCTATGGAGTTTGTGAAATACTTCATTCCTGAAACAGCAAACAAATCTCTAGAAGAGATGACGTTTTACGTAAAGAATGAATAAAGTTAGCCGTGCTTTTAAAATTACTAAAAGTGCGTTTATTTTATGGGGAACTTATAAAATATATTCCTAAAAATGGACTTTATTGTTCCTGTATTGAGGAACAATAAAGAGTTTTTCAGATGGCGTTTTCTGTTATTTTCAGATGATGTAGGGCGTAACTTGTTTCACCGCTTCTAACCATTTTTCTGTGCATCAAGATGCCCTATGTTTCTACAGGATTGTCAAGCTTCATCTGTTCAAAAACATAAAGAAAGAAGTCTTTCGAAATTTCGAAATGTCCGTATCGGAGTTGAGAGGCATATTGATGCCATTCAGGGTGTAGTCTAACTTGTTCAATAGAACAGTCTCTGATAGGTTGATAGTAGCTGACATCTCGTCTGAAAGGAAAAAATCCTTCAAACATTTCTACTTGGTAGGCGGCGTCATCGATGATCTTTCCTACTGCTGTAAAGGCTTGCAGCTTTCCTTGACTATTTAACTGATACTTGGAACTGTAGTATAAAAGGTAGTC
>CAKVVS010000203.1:0-2931 GCA_934834395.1 Parahaemophilus parainfluenzae
CGCATGGTCAAGCCATTTGGGTGCGTGATATGGCAACAGCCTTGGCGCAAGATGAAAGTGTAATGCGTAATTTTATGTATAAAGCGGGTAAATTGGGCTATCTTACGCCAATCGTAAAAGATCGTTTTTTCCTAACTGAAAGCATTTATGCTTATGCTCGCTTAATTAAGGAAATGGCAGGCGAAGAAGGTAAAGTTGCCGTAAATGAATTACGTGATAAACTGAACTTTGGTCGAAAACTGACAGTTCAATTAATGGAATATTTTGACCGTACCGGCTTTTTACGCCGCAAAGGCAATGATCATATTCTACGTGATAAAGATACATTTGATTTATAGGATAACACATGAAAAAGACATTCATTTCAGCCTTAATTTTAACCGCACTTTTTACTGCAACAGGTTGCGAAGATAAAGAAGCGAAAGCAACCATTGCGCAACAAACACAGACAATTGCACAACTGACGGCAGAAAATACGCAATTAAAAGCTGAAAAAGAAAAGGCGGAGAAGATTATTCCTGCTATTTTTGCGGAAAAAGACCTTATTTTTGAAAAAGTAGAAAAAATTAAATATACCCCATCGCAAGAACGTTGGTTTGAGCGTGATGAGGTAGAAATCGATATTAGTCTCTTAGGATTAAAAACGAATATAGATTGGTTAGATGAGCTGTTATGGTCTGAATTGGTTAAAAAGGAATTCGGAGAAAATGCCCCTAAAACACGAGATCAGGTGCGAAGTGAATATCAAACAATTTTGAATGACGTAAAAGCATCTTTAGAAAAAGAACCTGAGCTAGGTTTCTCTCGTAATGCTTGGATGTCATTTGTTGGTCAAAAAGAAAAATTAGCGACTTTTGCTATGGGGTATTATAGCTATACTGGGGGGCCTCATGGTGTTGAGGGGAACGTATATTTAACTGTAGATATGACTACACATAAAGTACTGACGCTTCCTGATATTATTGATCAGAAAAAGCTCCCTGAGGTTAAAGAATTATTGTGGAGTTTTTATACGAATTTTGGCTCTACTAAAGATGAGGATGCGTTTACGAAAAAAACAGATTTTGATGTTTCTGAGAATTTCTATCTTGCACACGATGGTATCCATTTCATTTATCACGAATATGAAATTGCTTCGTATGCCGAGGGCGAGCAAGATTTAGTGATCCCGTGGGCTTGGCTACAACGTGAAAATTTATTAACTTCAGATTTTGTAAAACAGAAGTATTATGATTTAGGATACACAGCACCAGTAAAACAGTAATCAAAGTGCGGTCAATAATGGCCGCATTTTTATTGGCCTTTTTTCACCCAGTATTTAAAAGGAGTACCTTTGGTTTCACTCGCTAAAAGGGTATGTTCCATAAATTGGCAGAAGCTGGGAATATCGCGAGTCGTGGCGGGATCGTCCGCTAAAATAAGCAATACTTCACCTTCATTCATGTGGCGAATGTTTTTTCTCACGAGCATTACAGGTTCAGGACAACGTAAACCAACGGTATCAAGGGTTTTATCGACAGTAATTTCAGTCATGGTTTTTCATTAATTTTATTGAAATTGAGCTACATCATACAATAATTATGGGGAAATTTCGATAAATCCGCTATCAGTGATAAACTACGCAACAAATTTATTTGAACAATGATTCCATGGCTGAATACCTTATCCCCAAAAGTGCGGTCGTTTTTGAAGAAGAAATTAAGAAAAGTCGATTTATCACGTATTTGCAACATACGGAAGGACTTGAACAAGCCAAAGCTTTTTGGGCAGAAATTAAAGCGCAGCACCCTAATGCCCGCCATCATTGTTGGGCGGCAGTGGCCGGCAAGCCAACGGATTCTCAACAATTAGGCTTTTCCGATGACGGTGAGCCAGCAGGTACTGCAGGGAAACCGATGCTATCCGCTTTGCAAGGTAGCCAAATCGGTGAGATTAGTGCCGTAGTTGTTCGTTATTATGGTGGCATTTTATTAGGTACTGGCGGTTTAGTTCGTGCTTATGGAAATGGTGTTCAGCAAGCTTTAAAATTATTAGAAACTGAACGAAAAGTAGAACGTCAGTTATTCCAAGTTCATTGTGATTATGCACAATTAAATTGGATCCAAATTTTATGTGAACAGCATAAAATTGAAATTTATCAGCAAGATTTTCAAGTGCAGATTACATTGCAGTTAGGCATTAGTGAAGATCAAATTAAACCTTTTGAACAAGCATTAATTGAGCGTTCTGCAGGAACGTTGAAATTAGAAGAAATGAATTAAGCGAGATATTGTGCATATTTTATCCATTATTCGGATTATCGGCATTTTGATCATGTGTTTTTCCGGCACAATGCTGATTCCAGCCTTCGTGGCGCTTATTTATGGCGATGGCGGCGGTAAAGCGTTTATGCAAGCTTTTGCATTAAGCTTAACCGTGGGCATGTTGCTTTGGTGGCCTTGTCATCACCATAAACAAGAACTGCGATCTCGAGATGGTTTCTTAATTGTGGTGGCATTTTGGTTCGTTCTGGGCGGTCTAGCAACCTTGCCATTGCTATTATTTGATTCACCTCATTTAACAGTGGCTTCCGCCGTATTTGAGGCGTTTTCCGGGTTAACAACCACGGGTGCCACCGTCATGACAGGATTAGATAATTTACCGAAAGCCATTCTGTTTTACCGTCAATTCCTACAATGGTTAGGCGGGATGGGGATCATCGTACTCGCGATTGCAATTATTCCTTTATTAGGTATTGGCGGAATGCAGTTATACCGTGCGGAAATGTCAGGCCCAATGAAAGATCAGAAAATTCAGCCACGGATAGCTGAAACGGCAAAGGCGTTGTGGTTTGTTTATTTCTTTTTAACCATGTCTTGTGCTTTGGCTTATTGGTTAGCAGGCATGACACCGTTTGATGCACTTACACATAGTTTTTCGACGGTATCCATT
>CAKVVS010000203.1:2941-3171 GCA_934834395.1 Parahaemophilus parainfluenzae
TTAATTTTATCACGGTCATTTTCTTGTGGATTTCTGCTTGTAACTTCGCATTGCACTTCAGAGCATTTTCGACTTTAGGACGAGAAAATATTTTGAAGATTTATACAAAAGATCCAGAATTCCGCTTCTTTATGAGTATTCAAATTTTACTTATCGTGGTTTGTACATTAGTAATGATAAGCCATCAATATTTTGATTCCTCATGGCAAGATTTTGAGCAAGTCGTATTC
>CAKVVS010000204.1:0-3161 GCA_934834395.1 Parahaemophilus parainfluenzae
TCGCCTAATAGATCCATTTCATCAAAGGAGTAGTGATAGCCGCCAGTATCTGTGGTTTTACGTTTAGCGCCTTTTTCTTTTGCTAATAAATATTTAATTCCACGATGAAGGGTTAAATCCGGATAGCGACGAATCGGGGAAGTGAAGTGTGCATATTCCTCTAACGCCAAACCAAAGTGGCCGATATTATCTGCATGATAAACCGCTTGGCTTAATGAGCGAAGTAACATGGTTTGAATGAGTTCGTGATCCGGACGATCTTTCACTTGCTCTAACAATTTCGCATAATCTTTTGTGGTCGGTTTCATGCCACCTTCAAGGCTTAAACCACATTCACTTAAGAATGCACGGAAAGACGTCAGTTTTTCTTCACTCGGAGCGGCATGAATACGATAGAGTGCTGGCTCTTTATGTTTTTCCATAAAGTTTGCTGCTGCAATATTTGCAAGAATCATGCATTCTTCAATGATTTTGTGAGCATCATTTCGAACAACCGGTTCAATACGATCAATTCGTCCCATGGCATTGAAAATAAATTTGGTTTCAATGGTTTCAAAATCAATAGCACCACGTTGTTTACGGGCATTGAGTAACGCTTGATAGAGATGATGCAATTCTTCTAAATGTGGCACAAGCCCTTGATAACGCGTGCGGAGCTCATCATCGCCGTCTAAAATTGCCGCGACTTTCGTATAGGTTAAACGTGCATGAGAATTCATTACCGCTTCATAAAAACGATAATCCGTGAGTTTACCCTTTGCAGAAATGTGCATTTCACACACCATACACAAGCGATCAACTTGTGGATTCAGTGAACACAATCCGTTGGATAAAATCTCCGGCAGCATTGGCACAACACGATTTGGGAAGTAAACGGAGTTACCTCGGTTATAAGCTTCAGTATCTAATGCAGAACGTAAACGCACATAATAGCTGACATCGGCAATCGCCACCCAAAGCTTCCAGCCTTTACCACTTTTTTCGCAATATACGGCATCATCAAAATCGCGCGCATCTTCGCCATCAATGGTAACCAGTGGCAGATTGCGTAAATCCACACGGCCTTTTTTGGCTTCTTCAGGCACTTCTTCCGTGAATTTTTTAACGTATTTTTCGACCGCACTTGGGAATTGGTGAGGAATGTCATGATTACGAAGGGCGATCTCCACTTCCATCCCTTTTGCCATATTGTCACCCAGAATTTCGGTGATGATGCCAACTGGTTGAGTAAAGGATGCAGAGCGTTCCTGCAATTCAACCACGACAACTTGCCCCATTCGTGCCCCATTGCGGTGTTCATTAGGGACTAAAATATCTCGTCCGATACGACTATCATCAGGTACAACATAGCTAAAACCATTTTCTAAGAAGAAACGGCCGACAATTTGTTTTTTGCGACTTTCAAGTACACGAACAATACGGACTTCACGGCGTCCACGACGATCCAAGCCAGCAGGTTGCGCCAATACAAAATCACCATGCATTACGCGCTGCATTTGGTGATTAGGAATAAAGAGATCCTCTTTTTTGCCTTCGACTTGTAAAAAGCCATAGCCTTCGCGATGGCCAATAACCATGCCTTTGAATAAATCCAATTTTTCAGGCAAGGCATAGCGTTTACGTTTAGTGAAAACTAACTGTCCATCATTTTCCATAGCGCGCAAGCGGCGACGCATAGCTTCTTGTTGTTCGTCACTTTTAATTGAAAGTGCGGTCAGAATTTCTTCCCGACTCATCGGGGCATTATTTTCACGGATAATTTGCAGAATGTAGTCTCTGCTTGGGATCGGATTACCGTATTTAGCTAATTCTTTTTGATAATTCGGATCCGCTTTTTTAAAAGATTTTTTGGTCATTTATCGTTTATTTTATGATTAATTTTTAAGTTGTGGGGTAGTTTACAGGTTAAAGGGGGGAATGCAAGCTTGTTATCAGACGTTTGTGGCAGGACGGTTTAAGACAAACAAAAACCGCACCAAAGTGCGGTTTTATTTTTAAGCTGTTTTAATGCTTTAATTACGCTAATTTTTTGATTTGAGCAGCTAATTTAGCTTTGTGGTTTGCTGCTTTGTTAGCGTGGATTAAGCCTTTAGAAGCCATACGGTCAACAACTTTTTGCATTTCAACGAATGCTGCTTCAGCTGCTGCTTTTTCACCTGCTGCTACTTGAGCATATACTTTTTTGATGTAAGTACGCATCATAGAGCGTTGGCTTGCGTTGTGTTGGCGGCGTTTTTCAGATTGAACCGCGCGTTTTTTTGCTGACTTGATATTAGCCAAGGTCAAACTCCTAAAATTTCTGTTAGATGATTATGACAAAATAAGGGCGTAGAATATGCCGATTTTTTATACTTTTGTCAATGAATAATTTGTGTTGATTTCGGTGAGACACAACCGAAAGTAAGCATCGTTATTTAAAAAAAGCGCTTTCTATTGGCTCACACAAACGATGTGGGCAGGATTTTATCAGTTTTTTTCGTTGGAATATAGCGTAAAAACAAAAATTCTATACAATTAAGGCAAATTTTTTTGAAGAGACCCCTATTTTGAGTAAACGACTTTTAAAATCCGGCATTATCGTGAGTGGGATGACATTAGTGTCCCGTGTGTTAGGTTTAGTCCGTGATGTGGTAATAGCCCATTTGATCGGTGCAGGCGCGGCGGCAGACGTGTTTCTATTCGCTAACCGTATCCCAAACTTTTTACGTCGTTTATTTGCGGAAGGCGCATTTTCTCAGGCTTTCGTTCCTGTATTAGCCGAATATCAAAAATCGGGCGATCTTTCTAAAACGCGAGAATTTATCGGGAAAGTATCGGGTACGCTAGGTGGTTTAGTCAGTATTGTCACTTTACTTGCTATGGTGGGATCACCTGTTGTGGCGGCGATCTTCGGGATGGGGTGGTTTACCGATTGGCTAAATGATGGACCTGATGCACACAAATTTGAACAAGCGTCTTTACTCTTAAAAATTACGTTTCCTTATTTATGGTTTGTCACCTTTGTGGCACTTTCAGGCGCGATTTTAAATACGATAGGCAAATTTGGCGTGATGTCGTTTTCGCCTGTTTTACTCAATATCGCCATGATTGCAACCGCACTTTTCCTCGCACCAAGATTAGACAATCCTGATCTTGCCCTTGCTATCGGGATCTTCTTAGGC
>CAKVVS010000205.1:0-3134 GCA_934834395.1 Parahaemophilus parainfluenzae
CCTATTATCTAGCCAATTACGATCATCAGATTAAAAAGGCCGTGCTTTCTTCGCCTTTCTTTGGCGTTCCAATGAAACATCCATTACGAGATGAAGTCATCATTGCAACGATGATGGCATTTGGTCAAGGTCATCGCTATGTTTTTGGTAAAGGACATTACAAACCGGCAGATTTAAACCTTAATGAACTTAGCCATTCTAAAACGCGAATGAAATGGATGAACCGAGTTAATCGAAAACGCGCTGCTATTCACTTAGGCGGCCCAACTTTCCGTTGGGTACATTTGTGTTTAAATGCAATTAAAGCGCTCCCTAAAATCATTCCAAGAGTGGAAACACCTGTGCTTATTTTACAAGCGGAAAAAGAAAAAATTGTGGATAACAAAAATCTTGAAAAATTGACCGCACTTTTCCCGCATGCAGAATCGATGCTTGTACCTCAGGCAAAACATGAAATCCTTTTTGAAAAGGATAACGTGAGAAAAGCCGTGCTTGAACGCGTGAATCAATTTCTTCATTCTTAAATTTTCCTAATTAGATTAAACATAAAACATTATATATTGATTTATATAATGTTTTTTATTTTTATCTCATGAGTGTTTAACCTTTTATTGAGCAAGATCATAGTTTCTTTCTTACTATATCCCTACAATCCATAATACTTATTTATAGTTATATTTTTTGTCGTTTGTATCGTTGGAGTGTCTATGTCAAAAATGAAGAAAATCGTCACCGCACTTTGCTTGGCTGGTGTCGGCGCTGTGGCATTGTGGGGAACGCAGTGGGTTATGCATAAAACAAGTTCACCAGAGTTTTGTGTCAGTTGTCATTCAATGAGCTATCCAAAAGAGGAATGGGAAGGTTCGAGTCACTTTGCTAATGCAAAAGGCGTGCGAGCACAATGTTCAGATTGTCATATTCCAAAAGAAGGCTGGCATTATGTCAAAGCTAAATTTATTGCTTTAAAAGACTTGTGGTATGAAGTACAGGGCAAGATTGAGAATAAAGAAAAATATGAAGCCCACCGTACAGAGCTTGCTCAAATGGTATGGAATGATATGAAAGCCAATGATTCAGAAACCTGTCGTAGTTGTCATAGTTTTGATGCAATGGAGCTTTCAAAACAAACTAAATTAGCAAAACAAACCCATACAGATGCCCAAACAAACGGCCAAACCTGTATTGATTGTCATAAAGGCATTGTTCACTTCCTTCCTGAAGTACATGGCGATCAAAATGCGCAAAAATCCTCAGCAGTACAAGGTGGTACTCTCTCTGATGGCTCAGCTATTTTTGCCACTGAAATGGTGAAAGCGACCAATGATAAAGGAAATGAGGTTCGCCTCATGCCTTATGCAGAATTAATGCAATGGAAAGTAAATGGCGATCAAGTTCAAGGCACCTTACATGGTTGGCAACAAGTGGGAGCTGAAGCGGTTGTTTATCAAGAGTTAGGCAAACGTATCACGCTTGCTTTACTGGATGAAGATGCACGTAACCATGTTCAAGTCGTAAAAACAATACATGATGCAGTAACAGATTCTGAGTGGAAAGAAATCAATGTTGTGGTGAATGTCGCAAAAGAAAAAATGACGTCAGATCTGACCGCACTTAATCAATATGGCAATCAGTTAAATCAAACTCAATGTAGTGGTTGTCACGCGGCAATTGGTGCGGATCATTACACGGCTAACCAATGGATTGGTGTGGTGAACTCTATGAAAGACCGAACATCAATGAACAAAGATGAAGTACGTGCATTAACTATTTATCTGCAACGCAATGCCAAAGATATGGCAAAACAATAATGAATTAACTATCTAAAACGAGGCTGAAATGAAAAAGAATAACGTAAATGAACAACGTCGTGATTTTCTGAAAAAAACATCTTTAGGCGTGGCAGGTAGTGCCCTTTCTGGTGGTATGGTGGGCGTTGTATCAAAAAGTGCGGTCGCAAAAGAAGCTGAAATAAAAACAGTGGTTACTGCGGCTCACTGGGGACCGCTTGGTGTGGTTGTGGAAGATGGTAAAGTTGTGAAATCCGGTCCAGCTATTGAGCCCGCTGTACCGAACGAATTACAAACCGTTGTTGCCGATCAGCTATACAGTGAAACTCGCGTGAAATATCCAATGGTGCGTAAAGGCTTTTTAGCTAACCCAGGAAAAAGTGATACCACAATGCGTGGTCGTGATGAATGGGTGCGTGTTTCTTGGGATGAAGCGTTAGATTTAGTACACAATCAGCTTAAACGTGTGCGTGACGAACATGGGCCAACAGGTATTTTTGCTGGTTCTTATGGTTGGTTTAGTTGTGGTTCATTACATGCGTCTCGTACGTTATTACAGCGCTATATGAACGCTACTGGTGGTTTTGTGGGTCACAAAGGGGACTACTCTACGGGTGCCGCACAAGTCATCATGCCGCATGTGCTTGGTACTATTGAAGTCTATGAACAACAAACCAGCTGGGAATCTGTGTTAGAAAACAGCGATATTATTGTGCTTTGGTCTGCAAACCCACTCACAACCATGCGCATTGCTTGGATGTCTACCGACCAAAAAGGGATTGAATACTTCAAAAAATTCCAAGCAAGTGGTAAACGCATTATTTGTATCGACCCGCAAAAAAGCGAAACTTGCCAAATGCTGAATGCAGAATGGATTCCGGTGAATACCGCAACGGATGTGCCATTAATGCTTGGTATTGCACATACTTTAGTTGAACAAGGTAAGCACGATAAAGATTTCTTGAAAAAATACACGTCGGGTTATGCTAAATTCGAGGAATATTTATTAGGTAAAACTGATGGTCAACCAAAAACAGCAGAATGGGCGGCAAAAATTTGTGGTGTACCGGCAGAAACGATTAAACAGCTTGCAGCCGATTTCTCTAGCAAACGTACCATGTTAATGGGGGGCTGGGGTATGCAGCGCCATCGCCATGGTGAACAAACCCACTGGATGTTAGTAACGCTAGCCTCTATGTTGGGACAAATTGGCTTGCCAGGTGGTGGATTTGGTTTGAGTTATCATTATTCAAATGGTGGGGTGCCAACGGCGACAGGGGGTATTATTGGCTCTATTACCGCAAGTCCATCAGGCAAAGCGGGTGCAAAAACATGGTTGGATGATAC
>CAKVVS010000206.1:0-3125 GCA_934834395.1 Parahaemophilus parainfluenzae
GAGTTAACGGGTTTGATTGCTGGTTTAGATGGGAAAAAAGGGGGCGTTTACCCTAAATTAAGAACTAACCGTCCTAAATCAGGTTTAATTGGTGATAAAGCGCTTACTCAAGTTTATAACGAATGGGTTGGTACTCGTTACAGAATGGGGGGCACTTCAAAACATGGTATTGATTGCTCTGCATTTATGCAAACTGCTTTTCTCGATGCTTACGGCATGGAGCTTCCACGTTCAACCTCAGAACAACGCTATTTAGGTCGCCAAATCCAAAAACATGAATTACGTAAAGGTGATTTAGTGTTCTTCCGTCGCAACAATCATGTTGGCGTTTATATTGGTAATAACCAATTTATGCATGCAAGTACAAGTCAAGGTGTAACAATTAGTTCATTGGATGAAGATTATTGGTCAAGAACTTATACACAATCTCGTCGTGTGATGTAATGACAATTTTATTTCAATAAAAAAGTGCGGTTAATTTTAACCGCACTTTTTCTTTATTTAGATTATCTGATTATTGGCTTAAGCTGCAAATTTCATTAAGTCTCTTCTTGGTTTCATTTGATGGATAGTATTCGTCACCGTGCCAACTAATGGAAGGTTTGTCCATTGTGTTGTTTTAATATTTTCCACTTTAGAATCTAATGCCATGAATACAAATTCATTACCGCTTACGCCGGCAAATTCATAAATATGGAATTCGTCTTGTTTTTCTAATACGACAAGATCACCAATGAAAAGGCTGTCATTTTTTTCAACCACTAACATATCGCCCATTTCAATCCCCCAAGCAAGCATATTCGGATTGGTAACACGAATAAAACAAGTTTGTTGTGGACGTTTGATGCAATAAAGGTTGAGGTCTAATTTTTTATTAAATGTCGATTTATTTTCAACATCATTGAAAAATGGCATAGGATGATAAGAAAACGTCATATCATTTTGTGCAACTGTATTTGCGTAGTTCATCATCTTGTGTTCCTTTTAGTTTGTGTGTTTTTAATCAGTGGTTGTTTATACAGTTGTAATATACTGGTATTAGATACAGTATGTCAATAGGGGATAGAAAAAATTTTTTTATAGGCGAAAATTTTAGAAAAAATTCATTCCTTATTAAAAAAGTTCAATTTTTTAACAAAATAATAAAGAAAAAATTTTCTTTTAAATAAAATTTGAGCTATCTTTGTCGGGATTCGGTGGATCGTAACGATCTGAAGTTCAACTTAATCTTCATTTAAAACTATTATGAATACAACACGTTTATTTCATTTTTTGTTCCAAGGTAATTTGGTAAAACGAATTGCAGTTGGTTTGGTACTCGGGATCCTTGTTGCCTTGGTGAATGAGAGTGTAAAAAATTCAACAGGGGTTGATCTTGCATCTAGCTTTGGTGTGCTAGGTCAAATTTTTGTTAAAGCATTGCGTGCAGTTGCTCCAATTTTAATTTTCTTCCTTGTTATGGCGGCCTTAGCGAATAAAAAAGTCGGCTCAAAAAGTAATATGAAAGAAATTATTGTGCTTTATCTTGTAGGGACTTTCTTAGCCGCTGTTGCTGCGGTAATTGCAAGTATGGCATTTCCATCAGATGTTGCACTTGCAGTAAAAGAAGATGCAAGTTCTGCGCCTCAATCTGTTGGCCAGGTAATGCTGACTTTAGTATTGAACGTGGTAGATAACCCATTAAATGCAATTTTCAAAGCAAACTTTATCGGTGTTTTAGCGTGGTCTATCGGTTTAGGTTTAGCCCTTCGTCATGCATCAGATGCAACTAAACAGGTTGTGGCTGATTTTGCGGAAGGCATTTCTAAAATTGTTCACGTGATTATTTCATTTGCACCTTTCGGTGTATTTGGTTTAGTGGCTGAAACATTATCTGACAAAGGGTTATCTGCGTTAGGTGGATATGTTCACTTATTGTTCGTATTAATCGGTACAATGTTATTTACAGCTTTTGTACTTAATCCAATTCTCGTTTATTGGAAAATCCGTCGTAACCCATATCCATTAGTTTGGACTTGTGTGCGTGAAAGTGGTGTAACCGCATTCTTTACACGTAGTTCTGCGGCAAATATTCCTGTAAACATTGAATTAGCAAAACGCTTAAATCTTGATGAAGAAACCTATTCAGTGGCAATTCCATTAGGTGCAAATATCAATATGGCGGGGGCAGCGATTACCATTACTGTATTAACGTTAGCGGCTGTTCATACATTAGGTATAGAAGTATCTTTTGTAAGTGCTGTATTATTAAGTATTGTTGCGGCGCTTTGTGCATGTGGTGCTTCTGGTGTGGCTGGTGGCTCACTATTATTGATCCCATTAGCTTGTAGCTTATTTGGTATCACTGATGATATCGCGGCTCAAATGATCGGTGTAGGTTTTGTGATTGGTATTTTACAAGACTCGACAGAAACAGCACTTAACTCTTCAACTGACGTACTATTTACTGCGGCAGTATGTATTGAAGAAGAGCGTAAAAACGGTTAATTCAATTCATCTTACAAGGCGGGCAATAGCTCGCCTTTTGTTTTTAAAGGAAAGAGAATGACGCTTTTAATTCAGCAAGCAAAATTTGAGCTTTATCAAAAACAGACCTTAAATTTACCGCACTTTGCGATTAAGTCACAACAATATTGGGTTGTAGTAGGCAGTAATGGGAGTGGGAAATCAGCGTTTGCGTTAGCTTTGCAACATAAATTGCTTTTACAGGAAGGGGAGTATCGTAATACTTTCAAACGTGTTCAATCCTTTTCTTTTGAAAAACAACGAGAAATTCTTGAAGCGACATTAAAAAACTTAAATAATGATGATACCGATCCTGATTTTTTTGGTAAAACTGCAAGAGAAACCATTTTAAATGGCAGCTCTGAGATCAGTTTTTGTGAACAAATTGCAGAAAAATTAGGGATTACTTATCTCTTAGATCGTTTCTTTATCAAACTTTCCACTGGGGAAACACGAAAAGTCTTATTGGCACAAACATTATTGCAAAAGCCTGATTTATTAATTTTAGATGAGCCTTTTGAAGGGCTAGATCAGCAATCAGTGCAAGATTGGATGGCGATGTTGAAAGAACTAAAAAAAGAATGTGCAATCGTTCTAATTGTTAATCGTCTGGCTGATAT
>CAKVVS010000207.1:0-3096 GCA_934834395.1 Parahaemophilus parainfluenzae
CCATGCTCATTTTCTTGTTGAACAAGGAAAGGAAGCTAAAATAGCGCTAGAGCAAGCTGGACTGTTAGTACTTGCGATCCGGACACCATTAATTCGTAAGTTAAAACAGGAAAAACCGGGGGAACTTGGCGAAATAGCACGAGTATTGGCGGAGAATAACATTAATATTTTAGTGCAATACAGTGACCATGCTAACCAACTGATATTAATAACGGACAATGATAGTATGGCTGCATCTGTTACGCTCCCTTGGGCAATAAAGTGAACTTGCGATGGCTAATTTAATACGAAAAGAGGTTACCTTTGAGTCCTCAATAGCCGCGATAGGGGCGGCTATGTCTGACATTTCACGAGTTAAAATACTCAGTGCTTTGATGGATGGGCGAGCTTGGACGGCCACTGAGCTAAGTTCTGTGGCGAATATATCAGCTTCAACGGCGAGCAGTCATTTATCTAAATTATTAGATTGCCAGCTAATCACAGTAGTAGCTCAAGGCAAGCATCGTTATTTTCGGCTAGCAGGAAAAGATATTGCTGAATTGATGGAAAGTATGATGGGGATCTCCTTAAACCATGGCGTACATGCCAAAGTTTCCACGCCAGTGCATTTACGAAAAGCACGTACTTGCTATGATCATTTAGCTGGCGAAGTTGCCGTTAAGATCTATGATTCCCTTTGTCAACAGCAATGGATCACTGAAAATGGTTCAATGATCACATTAAGTGGTATTCAATATTTTCATGAAATGGGAATTGACGTTCCTTCCAAACATTCACGTAAAATCTGGTGTGCGTGTTTAGATTGGAGTGAACGCCGTTTCCATTTAGGTGGGTACGTTGGAGCCGCATTATTTTCGCTTTATGAATCTAAAGGGTGGTTAACTCGACATCTTGGTTACCGTGAAGTTACCATCACGGAAAAAGGTTATGCTGCTTTTAAGACCCACTTTCACATTTAAGTTGTTTTTCTAATCCGCATATGATCAATTCAAGGCCGAATAAGAAGGCTGGCTCTGCACCTTGGTGATCAAATAATTCGATAGCTTGTCGTAATAATGGCGGCATACTATCAGTAGTAGGTGTTTCCCTTTCTTCTTTAGCGACTTGATGCTCTTGATCTTCCAATACGCAACCTAAAGTAAAATGCCCCACAGCGCTGAGTGCATATAATGCATTCTCTAGTGAAAAACCTTGTTGGCATAAAAAGGCTAATTGATTTTCGAGAGTTTCATACTGTTTTTCTGTAGGCCGTGTACCTAAATGTACTTTTGCTCCATCGCGATGACTTAGTAAAGCACATCTAAAACTTTTAGCGTTATTACGTAAAAAATCTTGCCAGCTTTCCCCTTCTAAAGGGCAAAAGTGAGTATGGTGCCTATCTAACATCTCAATGGCTAAGGCGTCGAGCAAAGCCCGCTTATTTTTTACATGCCAATACAATGTAGGCTGCTCTACACCTAGCTTCTGGGCGAGTTTACGGGTTGTTAAACCTTCGATTCCGACCTCATTAAGCAGCTCTAATGCGCTGTTAATCACTTTACTTTTATCTAATCTAGACATCATTAATTCCTAATTTTTGTTGACACTCTATCATTGATAGAGTTATTTTACCACTCCCTATCAGTGATAGAGAAAAGTGAAATGAATAGTTCGACAAAGATCGCATTGGTAATTACGTTACTCGATGCCATGGGGATTGGCCTTATCATGCCAGTCTTGCCAACGTTATTACGTGAATTTATTGCTTCGGAAGATATCGCTAACCACTTTGGCGTATTGCTTGCACTTTATGCGTTAATGCAGGTTATCTTTGCTCCTTGGCTTGGAAAAATGTCTGACCGATTTGGTCGGCGCCCAGTGCTGTTGTTGTCATTAATAGGCGCATCGCTGGATTACTTATTGCTGGCTTTTTCAAGTGCGCTTTGGATGCTGTATTTAGGCCGTTTGCTTTCAGGGATCACAGGAGCTACTGGGGCTGTCGCGGCATCGGTCATTGCCGATACCACCTCAGCTTCTCAACGCGTGAAGTGGTTCGGTTGGTTAGGGGCAAGTTTTGGGCTTGGTTTAATAGCGGGGCCTATTATTGGTGGTTTTGCAGGAGAGATTTCACCGCATAGTCCCTTTTTTATCGCTGCGTTGCTAAATATTGTCGCTTTCCTTGTGGTTATGTTTTGGTTCCGTGAAACCAAAAATACACGTGATAATACAGATACCGAAGTAGGGGTTGAGACGCAATCGAATTCGGTATACATCACTTTATTTAAAACGATGCCCATTTTGTTGATTATTTATTTTTCAGCGCAATTGATAGGCCAAATTCCCGCAACGGTGTGGGTGCTATTTACCGAAAATCGTTTTGGATGGAATAGCATGATGGTTGGCTTTTCATTAGCGGGTCTTGGTCTTTTACACTCAGTATTCCAAGCCTTTGTGGCAGGAAGAATAGCCACTAAATGGGGCGAAAAAACGGCAGTACTGCTCGGATTTATTGCAGATAGTAGTGCATTTGCCTTTTTAGCGTTTATATCTGAAGGTTGGTTAGTTTTCCCTGTTTTAATTTTATTGGCTGGTGGTGGGATCGCTTTACCTGCATTACAGGGAGTGATGTCTATCCAAACAAAGAGTCATCAGCAAGGTGCTTTACAGGGATTATTGGTGAGCCTTACCAATGCAACCGGTGTTATTGGCCCATTACTGTTTGCTGTTATTTATAATCATTCACTACCAATTTGGGATGGCTGGATTTGGATTATTGGTTTAGCGTTTTACTGTATTATTATCCTGCTATCGATGACCTTCATGTTAACCCCTCAAGCTCAGGGGAGTAAACAGGAGACAAGTGCTTAGTTATTTCGTCACCAAATGATGTTATTCCGCGAAATATAATGACCCTCTTGATAACCCAAGAGGGCATTTTTTACGATAAAGAAGATTTAGCTTCAAATAAAACCTATCTATTTTATTTATCTTTCAAGCTCAATAAAAAGCCGCGGTAAATAGCAATAAATTGGCCTTTTTTATCGGCAAGCTCTTTTATTTTTTCGAGTGTCAATGCCTGTTCTTTTGAAAATCCACCTGCCATAACTCTTGTTAAAC
>CAKVVS010000208.1:0-3094 GCA_934834395.1 Parahaemophilus parainfluenzae
GGCAGTAAACTCGCCGCTTTATTAGAGCAAGAAAAAATTCTTGAACATGCCGATTTATTGCCTTGGTTATTGAAATTACAACCTCAGCTCAACAAAGTGAAAGCGGGGACTTATTCTTTAACGGGCGTGAAAACGTTGCAAGATTTATTGGATATGATTAATTCTGGCAAGGAAGCGCAATTTAGTGTGAAGTTTATTGAGGGTAAAACGTTCAAGGAATGGCGTAAAAACCTTGAAAATGCACCGCACTTAAAACAAACCTTGCAAGGTAAAAGTGATAAAGAAATTATGGCGTTATTGGATATTCCAGCCGTTGCAAAAGCCGTTTACGAATGGAATAACATGGATGGGTGGTTGTATCCAGATACCTATAATTACACGCCAAACTCAACTGATCTTGAATTATTAAAACGTTCAACTAGTCGTCTACAAAAAGCCTTAGATAAAGCATGGAGTGAACGCGATGAAAATCTCCCATTAACGGATCCTTATCAAATGCTGATTTTGGCTTCTATTGTGGAGAAAGAAACGGGGATTGCGGCGGAGCGCCCACAAGTGGCTTCCGTATTTATTAATCGCTTAAGAGCCAATATGAAACTACAAACTGACCCAACCGTGATTTATGGAATGGGTGAGCGTTATACCGGCAATATTCGTAAGAAAGATTTGGAAACGATAACTCCATACAATACCTATATGATTGATGGTTTACCACCTACACCGATTGCGATGGTAAGTGAGGGTGCTTTGCAGGCTGTGGCGCATCCAGCAAAAACAGATTTTTATTATTTTGTTGCCGATGGAAGTGGCGGTCATAAATTTACTCGTAATCTGAACGAGCATAATAAAGCAGTGCAAGAATATTTACGTTGGTATCGTAGCCAACAAAAAGGAGCCAACTAATGCAAGGCAAATTTATCGTGATTGAAGGCTTGGAAGGTGCAGGTAAAAGTACCGCCATGCAAACGGTGGTGGATACATTAAAATCCCTTGGTGTAAATGATATCGTATTTACTCGTGAGCCGGGTGGTACACCATTAGCAGAAAAATTGCGCCATTTAATTAAACATGAAACAGAAGAACTTGTTACGGATAAAGCGGAATTATTGATGCTTTATGCGGCACGAATTCAATTGGTAGAAAATGTGATTAAGCCAGCATTGGCAGAAGGTAAAATTGTGCTTGGCGATCGACATGATATGTCTTCACAGGCTTATCAAGGCGGTGGGCGTCAGTTTGACCAAACACTTATGGCGAATTTAAAAAATATGGTATTAGGCGATTTTGAGCCTGATTTTGTACTGTATTTAGACATTGATCCTGCAGAAGGGCTTGCTCGTGCTAGAGGTCGTGGTGAATTAGACCGCATTGAACAACAAGGACTCGATTTCTTCCATCGTACCCGCCAACGTTATTTGGAATTAGTACAGAACAACCCAAAAACCGCCGTTGTTAATGCAGGTCAGCCTTTGGAAAAAGTACAAGCAGACATACAAAGTGCGGTCAAAAATTGGTGGGTTTCACAAACAAAATGAGCGAACTTTATCCTTGGTTAGTGCCTACTTATCACAAAATTAGCCAAACTTTTAGCGAAGGTTTGGGGCATCATGCATTATTGATTAAAGCTGATCAAGGTCTCGGTGCTGAAGGTTTGTTTGAGGCTTTGACAAAACACATTATGTGTCAAACACCAGATAATGCACCTTGTGGCCATTGTCATGCTTGCCATTTAATGGCAGCGCACAGTCACCCTGATTTTCATGTTTTAGCCTCTCAAGAAGGCAAAGACATTGGTGTTGATCAGGTGCGGGCGATTAATGAAGTTGTCAGCCAACACGCGCAACAAAACGGCAATAAATTAGTATATATTCAAGATGCAGAACGTCTTACGGAAGCAGCGGCTAATGCATTGCTCAAAACTTTGGAAGAGCCGCGTCCGAACACGTATTTCTTATTGCAAACAGAACCTTCCTCTTCGTTGTTAGCGACTATTTACAGCCGTTGCCAAGTGTGGAATGTGCCTTTGCCAACGGAAGCAGAAGCCTTAACTTGGCTTTCTTCTCAATTTCAGGCAGAAACATCAGAATTATTGACCGCACTTGCGATGAATTTGGGGCGTCCGCTGTTAGCATTGGAAACCCTCCAGCAAGGATTAATTGAACAACGAAAGAATTTTCTACGCCAATTTTGGCTGTTTTATCGTCGTCGTTCGCCTTTGGAAATTTTGCCTTTCTTTGAAAAAGAACGCACCGTACAGCAAGTGGATTGGATTTTAGCGTTTTTAAGCGATGCCATTAAATACAAACTTGAGATCCAAACTGGCTGGCAAACACTTGATCTTAAAACAGGTGTAACTCAATTTGCAGACGAGCAAACAGCGCTTGGGTTATTAACCGCAAATAAAATTATGCAAAAAGTACGCTCGGATTTACTCACTATCAACGGCGTTAACACGGAATTAATGTTACTAGATGGTTTGACAAAGTTAATTACCGACGTATTTAAGGACTAAATAAATTATGTTTATCGTAGATTCCCATTGCCATTTAGATGCATTGGATTATGAAAATTTACACAAAGATATTGCTGATGTTGTGGCCAAAGCCCAAGCACGAGATGTGAAGCATTTATTGGCGATTGGCGTAACATTAAGCCGTTTTGAAAAAGCTTACCCTGAGTTAGCAAAATTTCCGAATGTGTCTTTGGCTTGCGGTGTACATCCACTAGATCTTGAAGAAGAACCTTACGATGCCGATCGTTTATTACGTTTATCCCAAGATAAAAAAGTGATCGCAATTGGCGAAATTGGTTTGGATTATTATTACAGTGCAGATAATAAGGCATTGCAGCAAACGGTTTTTGCGGATCAAATCAGAATTGCTAATGAAGTGGATAAACCCGTGATTATTCATACTCGTTCAGCGCCAGAAGATACCATTGCCATGTTGCGTGAGCACCAGGCAGAAAAGTGTGGTGGATTAATTCATTGTTTTACGGAAACCTTGGATTTTGCGAAAAAGGCACTTGATTTAGGTTTTTATATTTCTTGTTCCGGTATTATTACCTTTAAAAATGCGGAAAGTATCCGCGAAGC
>CAKVVS010000209.1:0-1135 GCA_934834395.1 Parahaemophilus parainfluenzae
GGAAATGACCGTGCAATATCGCGTGCAAAATCCTGAAAAATACCTTTTTAGCGTGAGCAATGCGGATAATAGCCTTGGGCAAGCGACAGACAGTGCACTTCGTTATGTGATTGGTCATATGACTATGAATGATGTGCTGACAACGGGTCGTGCCGTGGTACGTGAAGATACATGGAAAGCCTTGAACGATATTATCAAACCTTATGATATGGGACTTGAAGTGATTGACGTGAACTTCCAATCCGCACGCCCACCAGAAGAAGTGAAAGATGCTTTCGATGATGCGATTAAAGCACAGGAAGACGAACAACGTTACATTCGTGAAGCAGAAGCTTATGCTCGCGAGAAAGAGCCAATCGCTCGTGGTGATGCTCAGCGTATCGTGGAAGAAGCAACGGCTTATAAAGATCGTGTTGTACTTGATGCGCAAGGGGAAGTAGAACGTTTACAACGTCTTCTACCTGAATTTAAAGCGGCGCCTGATTTGTTAAAAGAGCGTCTTTATATTCAAACCATGGAAAAAGTCATGGCAAATACGCCGAAAGTCATGTTAGATGCAAATAATGGTAACAATTTAACCGTATTACCATTAGAACAATTAATGGGTAAAAAAGCGGCTCAACCGACTACTACAACGCCTGAAAGTGCGGTCAGTTCTGCACCTGTTTCAACACAGGAACGTCGTGTAGAAACGCAAACGGCTCAACCAGTTCAATCAAATGAAGGCATTCGCCAAGGGAGATTTAACTAATGCGTAAATTTTTACTTCCGATTATTGTGGTGATTGCTGCGGTGCTATATTCCAGCGTCGTGGTTGTAACTGAGGGCACTCGTGGCATTATGTTGCGTTTTAATAAAGTACAACGTGATGCAGAAAACAAAGTGGTTGTGTATGAACCTGGTTTGCATTTCAAATTACCTTTAATTGATAGCATTAAAGTACTTGATGCGCGTATTCGTACTCTTGATGGGTCTGCAACCCGTTTTGTGACAGTCGAGAAAAAAGACTTGTTGGTGGATTCCTATGTGAAATGGAAAATCAGCGATTTTGGTCGTTTTTATACTGCAACGGGTGGTGGCGATTATAACCAAGCTTCAAGCTTATTAAGCCGTAAAGTAAATGACCGTCTGCGTT
>CAKVVS010000209.1:1145-3076 GCA_934834395.1 Parahaemophilus parainfluenzae
ATGGCATGAGCGAAAAAAGCGTTAAATTCAGGGCAGGATAGTACCTCTGAATTAGGGATTGAAGTCGTCGATGTTCGCGTAAAACAAATCAATTTACCGGATGAAGTTTCTTCTTCGATTTACCAACGTATGCGTGCAGAACGTGATGCCGTTGCCCGTGAACACCGTTCTCAAGGTAAAGAAAAAGCTGCCTTCATTCAAGCAGACGTGGATCGTAAAGTCACCTTGATCTTAGCGAATGCAAACAAAACTGCACAAGAATTACGTGGTAATGGTGATGCGGCTGCAGCAAAATTATATTCTCAAGCTTTTGCCCAGGAGCCACAGTTTTATAGCTTTATTCGTAGCTTAAAAGCCTATGAAAGCAGCTTCGAAGGTTCAGGTAATATGATGATCTTGAAACCTGACAGTGATTTCTTCCGCTTTATGCAAGCGCCAAAGAAATAAGCAAGAGATAATGAAAAGTAAAGTGCGGTTAGAAATAACCGCATTTTTTATTGCTAAATTCTAAAAGAAATTAGCCCTCTATAAAGTAAAAATATCTTAAATGCAATCAATCGAATCTATAGTAAAAGCAGATTAAATCCACATAAAAAATAAGTCAATTTTTTGGCATAATCACCTAACTTTAAGCTTTACCTTTCTTTTTATGTTTTATTGATCGTTTGGAGGATTAGATGAAAAAACTGATTATTGGCGGTGCAGCCATTGCTGTCTTAGGTTATTTGGGCGTTGTGGGGTATCTACACCAATTTGATAAAGAGAATGCGACCCAACTTTTAATGGAAAATCGCTATACTGGCGAACAAGAAAAAGTGGCATTGCTTAACTGGATTCGTGAAGCACGTAAAATGTCTTTACCAAAAGAAACCCCCAATGTTGATGCCGATCGTTTAGTGCAACCTATTCCAGACAGTATTGCAACAGATGAAGCAAAAGTCGCGTTAGGCCATGATCTTTTCTTTGATGGTCGTTTATCAGGCGATGGTTCTATTCAATGTCACACTTGTCACCAATTAGATAAAGGTGGTGTGGATAGACTTGATACTTCAACAGGGATTGAAGGTAAAAAAGGTCCAATTAACGCACCAACCGTATTCAATGCGGCATTTAACTTTGTGCAATTCTGGGATGGTCGTGCAGCAGATTTAGCTGATCAAGCGAAAGGTCCTCCAACAAATCCAGTAGAAATGGGCTCGCACTCGTGGGATGACATCGTGGCTCGTTTTGAAATGGATGAAGAATTTAAAAAAGAATTCTTAAAAGAATATCCACAAGTGACGAAAGAAACTTTAACTCATGCAATTGGTGAATATGAAAAAACATTAATTACGCCAAATAGTGATTTCGACCGTTATTTGAAAGGGGATAAAACAGCGTTAACCGAGCAACAAGTTCGCGGTTATGAGTTATTCAAACAACATAAATGTGATACTTGTCATACTGGTGTAGCAATGGGTGGACAATCTTATGAATACATGGGACTCTACGGCGATTACTTTAAAGATCGTGGTACGCCATTAACTGATGCGGATGAAGGTCGCTTTGCACAAACTAAAGATCCTTTCGATATGCATCGCTTCAAAGTGCCAACCTTGCGCAATGTCGCGCTTACTGCACCATATTTCCATGATGCCTCAGCAAAAGAATTAAAAGATGCTGTGAGTGCAATGTTGAAATACCAAAGCAATGTGAAACAGCCAGCTCAAAAAGATGTTGAAGATATCACGTCTTTCTTAGAAAGCTTAACAGGTGAATTTAAAGGTGAAAAATTAAAATAATCCTTTGAGCGATAAATAGAAACGACCGCAAGTGCGGTCGTGTTTTTTTTGTTTATATTATTTTGCACGAATATTTTAAAGCCAAGCCAGAAATGTAGCGTCAACATTGTTTTAGTCGTATGCGAGTTTTGGGTTGAGGCGAAATTTATA
>CAKVVS010000210.1:0-3047 GCA_934834395.1 Parahaemophilus parainfluenzae
GCGTTACATCGTGTATTACGTTTACCGGTGGTGGCAGAAAAAACGTTCTTAATCACCATTGGCGACCGTTCGGTAACGGGTATGGTAGCACGCGATCAAATGGTAGGTCCGTGGCAAATTCCTGTATCGGATGTAGCCGTGACAACTGCGTCATTAGATAGCTATCACGGCGAAGCCATGGCAATGGGCGAACGTGCACCAGTGGCATTATTAGACTTTGGTGCTTCTGCACGTTTAGCGGTGGCTGAATCCATTACCAACATTGCGGGCACCAACATTGGCGATATTAAACGCATCAAACTTTCTGCAAACTGGATGTCTGCAGCGGGTCATGGTGGTGAAGATGCTGGCTTATATGAAGCAGTGAAAGCTGTAGGTGAAGAACTTTGCCCGGCATTAGGCATAACCATTCCAGTGGGTAAGGACTCTATGTCGATGAAAACCACTTGGGAAGAAAATGGTGAGAAAAAATCAGTAACAGCACCGCTTTCTTTAGTAATTTCATCTTTTGCTCGCGTGGAAGATGTCCGCAAAACAGTGACACCACAATTACGCACAGACAAAGGCGCAAGCCGTTTATTATTGATTGACTTAGGCGAAAGAAAAAATCGCTTAGGCGCGACCGCACTTGCGCAAGTGTATAAACAATTAGGTGACAAACCAGCCGATGTCGTAAATGTTACCAAACTGAAAAACTTCTTTGATGCAATGCAAGCATTGGTGGCTGAGCGTAAATTATTGGCTTACCACGACCGTTCAGACGGTGGTTTAATTACCACCCTTGCAGAAATGGCATTTGCGGGTAACTGTGGCGTGGATGTGGATATTTCTGCATTAGGCGACAATGATTTAGCCGTGTTATTCAATGAAGAATTAGGTGCAGTAATCCAAGTATCAGAAAGTGAATTAAGCGCCGTGCGTGAGGTATTAAAAGCCCATGACTTGCTTGGTTTAACTTATGAACTCGGTTCTGTAAGTTCAGAAGAACGTTTTGAAATCACACGAGGCAGTAAAAAACTATTAAGCGAAAAACGCTCTGAATTACGCGGTATTTGGGCAGAACTCACTCACCAAATGCAACGCTTACGCGATAACCCAGAATGTGCTGACCAAGAATTTGAAGCGAAAAAAGTAACAGATAACAAAGGTTTATCTGCTCACTTAACCTATGATGTGAATGAAGATATTGCTGCGCCTTACATCAGCAAAGGCGTGAAACCAAAAGTGGCAGTATTACGTGAGCAAGGCGTAAACAGCCACGTTGAAATGGCAGCGGCTTTTGACCGTGCAGGCTTTGCAGCGATTGATGTTCACATGAGTGATTTAATGGCGGGCCGTTACAACTTAAACGATTTCAACGCGATGGTGGCCTGTGGTGGCTTCTCTTACGGTGACGTATTAGGCGCAGGTGGCGGCTGGGCAAAATCCATTTTATTTAACCCACAATTACGCGATCAATTCAGCCAATTCTTCGCCAATGAAAACACCCTTTCATTAGGCGTATGTAACGGCTGTCAATTTATCTCCACCCTTGCGGAAATTATTCCTGGTGCAGAAAATTGGCCACGTTTCGTGCGTAATAAATCAGAACGTTTTGAAGCGCGTGCCGCGATGGTGAAAATCAACGATACCAACTCATTATGGTTTAAAGGCATGGCTGGCTCACATATGCCGATTGCTGTTTCTCATGGTGAAGGACGCGTGGAATTCAAAACACCTGAGAATTTGACCGCACTTCAAGCACAAAACTTGATTGTGGCACAATATATCGACAGCCATTTAAACGTGACGGAAACCTATCCAGCCAACCCGAATGGTTCGGCATTAGGGATTACCGCAATTTCTAACGTCGATGGTCGTATCGCCGCGATGATGCCACATCCAGAACGTGTATTCCGTGCTGTGAGCAACTCGTGGTATCCAGAAGATTGGTCTGAAGATGGTGCTTGGATGCGAATTTTTAGAAATGCGAGAGTGAATTTCAAATAATGTGAAATTGATCACGGAAAATTAATTAAAAATAAGAGACACTAAGAAATTGGTATCTCTTTTTTTATTGCATAAATCTGATCAATAAAAAATACCAACAATATTAGCGAGTAATATTGTTAATGATTTATATAAATATTTTATATAAAAATTCTTGGACATTATGTCCGTTATATCAATTGAACTATATAAGGAGTTCTGAATGAGTGCATTAGTTACATTGCTAGCTAATATTGTTGCGCCATTGCAACGTCAATTTATTAACTTTATCCGCATTGCGATTTGTGTGGTGATGGTTTGGATTGGAGGTTTAAAAGTTTGCCAATATGAGGCAGATGGTATTGCACACTTTGTGTCAAATAGCCCTTTCTTAAGCTTCCTTTACAAAAACGGTGCAAATGAAGTGACAAATGATAAGGGTGTTTTAGTAAAAGAATATACCTTATATAAAAACCCTGAAGGCAAAATGGTCGCAAAAAATATCGAATGGCATAAAGCCAACGGCACCTATACCGCTTCTTATATTATTGGTGCAATCATTGTGACAATTGGTATTTTAGTATTAGCGGGCATTTGGTCTCCAACATTAGGTTTATTCGGAGGCTTACTCACCTTTGGTATGTCGATAGTCACGCTGTCGTTCCTGATATTTACGCCAGAAACCTGGGTGCCGAATTTAGGCGGGGACTTCCCAACACCTAATTATGGCTTCCCATATCTCTCAGGTGCAGGCCGACTCGTGATTAAAGATATTATTATGATGGCAGGCGGCTTAGTTGCTGCAGCAGAATGTGCGAAACGCTATTTAGAGAATAAAAAGCAATTTGCTTAATTGCGTTGTTTTAAAAGGCTTGCTGGGATAAATGGCAAGCCTTTTTATTATTAAGATATAAAATTGAATAGTAAAGAAGAGTTTAACAGTATTCTCAAGCTAATTGTTGCTGATAATATCTCGCTAGTGTGTTCATAGTGGATGATGAGTAATCCATGGTACCCAGAAGATTGGTCTGAAAATAGCGATTTGTGTATTTTTTAATATGTGATAGTGTACCTTAGGT
>CAKVVS010000211.1:0-3045 GCA_934834395.1 Parahaemophilus parainfluenzae
ATCAAAGTCGGCATGTATGAAGCAAATCGTGATGGTTTAATTGCCGACATGTTTTTGGAAGCTATTCCTGATTTGCAATTACGTCTAGATGCGAATCGTCAATGGACATTAGAAAAAGCCTTAAAATTTGCGGAGAAAGTGAAACCGCAACATCGTTCACGTATTCAATTTCTAGAAGAACCTTGTAAAACCCGTGAAGAAAGCCGCCAGTTTGCAGCTCAAACAGGTATTAATATTGCTTGGGATGAAAGTGTGCGAGAGCCAGATTTTCTTTTAGAAAAAGAAGCGCATTTAAGCGCCATTGTGATTAAACCAACATTGATTGGCTCGTTGCAAGATTGTCAAAAGCTGATTGCTCAAGCGCATAGTTTAGGCATAAAAGCCGTGATCAGCTCGAGCCTTGAAAGTAGTCTTGGATTGACACAACTTGCTCGTATTGCAGCGCAATATACCCCCAATGTAACACCTGGACTGGATACATTGAATTTGATGCAACATCAAGTATTACGTTCATGGCCGGGCTCAGATTTACCGTTAATTGATTTGAATTCAGAATTTATTACCAAAATTGCATAGAGATACGACCACCATTACATAAAAAATCGCTATAATTCGCACAAGTTAAAGGATGTGAAAATGTCAAAAAAATTCAATATTTTGCTGTTAAATGGCCCGAACTTGAATATGTTGGGCGCAAGGGAACCAAAACATTATGGTTCGCTTTCATTATCTGCCATTGAAGAAAATGTGACCAAACTTGCTGCGCAGCATGATGTGAATTTGGCGTGTTTCCAAGCAAATAGCGAAGAAAAGTTAATTGATAAGATTCATCAAAGTTTTCAGAAAGTGGATTTTATTTTAATTAACCCGGCAGCTTATACGCATACCAGTGTTGCATTGCGTGATGCGTTGCTAGCGGTGTCAATTCCGTTTGTTGAAATTCATTTGTCTAATGTACATAAACGCGAGCCATTCCGTCATCATTCTTACTTTAGTGATGTGGCTGAAGGCGTGATTTGTGGCTTAGGTGCAAAAGGCTATGAGTTCGCTCTCCAATTTGCGTTAGATTTTTTAAATAAAAAAGCATAAAATTTCACAAAATTTACAGATTTTCGCAGAAATTTATCGCAAAGTTCATGATTTTGCGGTAATCTTGCCGACACAAAAAAACAGGTTTCAAAATGACCGCACTTTGGAGTGAATTTTGAAAGTGCGGTTGAAAATTCATTAATATTTTTAGGAAGAGCGTATGGACATTCGTAAAATCAAAAAACTGATTGAATTAGTAGAAGAATCGGGTATCACTGAATTAGAAGTGCAAGAAGAAGAAGGTACAGTACGTATTAGTCGTGCGGCACCAGCTGTTGCACCTGCTGCAATTCAATATGCAGCGGCGCCAGTCGCACCGGTTGCGGCTCCGGCAGCAGCGTCAGCACCTGCAGCGGCTGCACCTGCGGAAGCGCCTGCAGCTGAAGTGTCTGGTCACCAAGTACGTTCACCAATGGTAGGTACATTCTATCGTAGCCCAAGCCCAGAAGCGAAAGCTTTCGTGGAAGTGGGACAAACAGTCAAAGTAGGCGATGCACTTTGTATCGTTGAAGCAATGAAAATGATGAACCGTATCGAAGCTGATAAAGCTGGTGTGGTTAAAGCAATCTTAGTAAATGATGGCGAAGCGGTTGAATTTGATCAACCATTGATCGTTATCGAATAATCCCTATCAATCTGAAATGGCGAGCTTTCTCGCCATTTTTTCACCCAAGTGGAAATTGTTATGTTAGAAAAAGTTGTGATTGCTAACCGTGGTGAAATTGCACTGCGTATTTTGCGTGCCTGTAAAGAATTAGGCATTAAAACTGTGGCGGTTCACTCTACCGCTGACCGTGATTTAAAACACGTATTACTTGCAGATGAAACAGTTTGTATCGGACCTGCGCCATCTGTAAAAAGTTATTTAAATATTCCTGCGATTATTGCCGCAGCAGAAGTAACCGGTGCGGATGCGATTCACCCTGGTTATGGTTTCCTTTCTGAAAACGCGGATTTTGCAGAGCAAGTTGAGCGTTCTGGTTTTATTTTTATTGGCCCAACAGCGGATGTTATTCGTTTAATGGGGGATAAAGTTTCTGCGATTAAAGCAATGAAAAAAGCAGGCGTGCCTTGCGTACCTGGTTCAGATGGCCCAGTAGGTAGCGATATCGCGAAAAATAAAGAAATTGCAAAACGTATTGGCTATCCAATTATTATCAAGGCGTCTGGCGGTGGCGGTGGTCGTGGTATGCGCGTGGTACGTAGCGAAGATGCACTTGAAGAATCCATTGCGATGACAAAAGCAGAAGCAAAAGCAGCGTTTAACAATGATATGGTTTACATGGAAAAATATTTAGAAAATCCACGCCATATTGAAATTCAAGTTTTAGCTGATACACACGGTAACGCAATCTATCTTGCAGAGCGTGATTGTTCTATGCAGCGCCGTCACCAAAAAGTGGTGGAAGAAGCACCCGCACCAGGTATTACCGAAGAAGTTCGTCGTGATATTGGTTCTCGCTGTGCGAAGGCTTGTGTTGAAATTGGCTATCGCGGTGCAGGTACATTTGAATTCTTATATGAAAATGGTGAGTTCTATTTCATTGAAATGAATACTCGTATTCAAGTAGAACACCCAGTAACAGAAATGATTACCGGTGTGGATTTGGTGAAAGAACAATTGCGTATCGCGGCTGGTTTACCACTTTCTTACAAACAAGAAGATATTAAAGTGAAAGGTCATGCAATTGAATGTCGTATCAATGCAGAAGATCCAAAAACATTCTTACCATCTCCAGGTAAAGTGGCACACTTGCACTCACCAGGTGGTTTAGGTGTTCGTTGGGATTCACATGTGTATGGTGGTTATACCGTTCCTCCGCATTATGATTCTATGATCGCAAAACTGATCGTATATGATAAAAATCGTAAGTTGGCACTTCGCAAACTCCGTAATGCATTGGGAGAACTTGTATTAGAAGGCGTGAAGACAAACATTGACTATCAGTATGAGAT
>CAKVVS010000212.1:0-3040 GCA_934834395.1 Parahaemophilus parainfluenzae
AATAAATCATTACGCGTAATTGCAGACCACATTCGTTCTTGTGCCTATTTAATTGCAGATGGCGTAATTCCATCAAACGAAGGTCGCGGTTATGTATTACGTCGTATTATCCGTCGTGCAGTGCGTCATGGCCACTTATTAGGTGCTAAAGAAGCGTTCTTCTATAAACTTGTGCCAACTTTAATTGAGGTCATGGCAGAAGCAGGCAAAGAAGTTAAAGAAAAACAAGCCAATGTCGAAAAATTACTTCGTTTAGAAGAAGAACAATTTGCTCGCACATTAGAGCGCGGATTAAGCTTATTAGACGATGCGCTTGCTCAAGTGAAAGATGGTGTGTTATCAGGTGAAGTTGCCTTTAAACTTTATGATACTTATGGCTTCCCACTTGATTTAACTGCAGACGTATGTCGTGAGCGTGATATTGCAATTGATGAAGCAGGTTTTGAGCGTGAAATGGAAGCACAACGTTTACGCGCACAATCTGCAAGCCAATTCGGCATGGATTACAACAATGTTATTCGTGTAGAAGGTGAAACGAAATTTGAAGGTTATACTGAATCAGAATCTTTAGCCAAAGTGACCGCACTTTTCCATGATGGTAAATCAGTAGAGAGTATTACTGCAGGCCAAAGTGCCGTGGTGATTTTAGAAAACACCCCATTCTATGCAGAATCAGGTGGTCAAATTGGTGACAGTGGTTATTTAACCTCTCAAGGTATTCAGTTTAATGTAAAAGATACTCAAAAATATGGTCAAGTATTTGGTCATATTGGTGAGTTAGAACAAGGTACTTTAAAAGTCGGACAAACAGTCAATGCGGTTGTAGATGCAGCAAGACGTCATCAAACGTCACTTAATCATTCTGCAACACACTTATTACATGCCGCATTGCGTCAAGTTTTAGGTCACCATGTAGTGCAAAAAGGATCATTAGTATCCGATGCAGCATTACGTTTTGACTTTGCTCATCCGGAAGCGATTACCAAAGCACAGCTTAACGAAATTGAAACGTTGGTAAACCAAAAAGTACGTGAGAATTATGTGGTTCAAACGGACGTAATGGATATCGAAGCGGCAAAAGCAAAAGGTGCAATGGCGTTATTCGGTGAAAAATATGCTGATGTGGTACGTGTTTTAACAATGGGTGATTTCTCCGTTGAACTTTGTGGTGGCATTCATGCTAAACGTACCGGTGATATCGGTTTATTTAAAATTGTGGCGGAAACTGCAGTTGCAGCAGGTGTTCGTCGTATTGAAGCGGTAACGGGTGAAAATGCAATTAATTGGTTACATAATCAACAACGCATTCTTGCTCAAAGTGCAGATTTATTTAAATCTGACGTTAATACCCTTGTTGAGAAAATTCAGCAACTTCAAGATAAAGCGAAGAAAGCAGAAAAAGAATTACAAGGATTAAAAGAAAAAGCCGCAATGCAAGCGGGGTCCGATTTAGTGAAAAGTGCGGTTAAAATTAATGATGTTTCTGTAATCGTACATCAACTAGACGGAATTGAAACTAAATCGTTACGTGTGATGGTTGATGATTTAAAAAATCAACTTGGTTCAGGCGTAATTGTATTTGCATCTATTTTAGATGATAAAGTCAACCTCGTCGTTGGCGTAACAAGCGATTTAACTACTAAAGTGAAGGCTGGTGAGCTAGTGAATTTAATGGCTCAGCAAGTTGGTGGGAAAGGCGGTGGTCGCCCTGATATGGCAATGGCAGGAGGCTCCCAACCAGAAAATGTGAATCTAGCATTAACTGTCGCACAAAACTGGTTAAGCAATAATCTGTAGTACAAGCAGGTCGGTGGGATGCCGATCTTTACTTGATTGATAGGGATATCTAATAAATGCAAACTAAGGAGATAAAAGATGTTAATCTTAACTCGAAAAGTTGGCGAAAGTGTTCTCATTGGAGACGATATTTCTATCACGGTTTTGAGTGTACGTGGAAACCAAGTCAAACTCGGTGTGCAAGCGCCTAAAGAAGTATCCGTTCACCGAGAGGAAATTTACCAACGAATTCTGCAGTCAAAAGATGAACATATAGATGGGGCATCTTAGACCGACGAGTTTTATGAATGTTTTACATTCTATTTATAATTTAATTAACGTTTTTCAAAAAATTAAACCCATTGGTTTGCAAGATTTTAAAAATAACGGAAATTTGAGTTATAAAGGTAGAGAAGGAACTTTTCCAACTTAAATCTATCAAAATTTAATAAATAATGACCGCACTTTTAGTATAGAAGTGTGGTCATTCCATATTAAAACAAAAAGGAAAATCAATGAAAGCAATTATTCCCGTAGCTGGTTTAGGTACTCGTATGTTGCCAGCAACAAAAGCGATTCCAAAAGAAATGTTAACGCTTGTGGATAAACCACTGATTCAATATGTTGTGAATGAATGTGTCGCAGCTGGTATCAAAGAAATCGTGTTAGTCACACATTCTTCTAAAAATGCGATTGAAAACCACTTTGATACGTCTTTTGAGTTGGAAACCATGCTTGAGAAACGTGTTAAACGTCAACTTTTAGAAGAGGTTCGTTCTATTTGTCCTAAAGATGTAACCATCATGCACGTTCGTCAAGGCAATGCGAAAGGTTTGGGGCATGCGGTGTTATGTGGTCGTCCAGTTGTTGGAAACGAGCCGTTTGCAGTGGTGTTACCTGATGTGCTTTTAGCAGATTTTACGGCAAATCAAAAGAAAGAAAATCTTTCAGCAATGATTAAACGTTTTAAAGAAACACAAGCAAGCCAAATTATGGTAGCACCTGTTGCCGCTGATGAAGTGAGTAGCTATGGTATCGCGGATTGTGGTGGCGTAGAGTTAAAAGGTGGCGATAGTGTCAAAATTAACAGCATTGTTGAAAAACCATCTGTTGATGAGGCGCCATCAAATCTTGCTGTTGTTGGCCGTTATGTGTTCTCTGCTGAAATTTGGGATTTATTAGAAAAAACACCAGTTGGAGTGGGTGATGAAATCCAATTAACAGATGCGATTGATATGCTTATTGAGAAAGAGATCGTTGAAGC
>CAKVVS010000213.1:0-3021 GCA_934834395.1 Parahaemophilus parainfluenzae
GAGTATTTACTGTTACTGGAATTTCATTCGAATGAGTAACTGGTACCTCTGCTGTTTTTTCTTTTTCAACGTAGGTTTGCACTAAATTATCACGTTCTTCGTTTGATTTTTGATAATTTTGCCACCACCATAAGCCAGTCATTCCAACAGCAGCGAGTAAAATAATTGTTGTGAGTGTGCCTACCCAACGGCTGTGAGAAGAATATTGGTTAACTGAATGAGTCGCACGTGTATTTTTACTTAAATCATTTTTATGTGCTTCACCAAAAGTTAAATGTGTCCATTCAGCATCAGGAATACGTAAAAATTTCGCATAACTACGTACGTAACCTCTCAAAAAGGTTGAAGGTACATTTTTTTGGACAAATTCATTATTTTCTAATTTTGCCAAAATGCTTGGACGTAAAGAAATGGCCTTTGCCACATCTTCTAAAGAAAGATTTAATGCTTCGCGTGTTTGGCGAAGTTTATCCCCAAAGGAGATTTCAGTTGTTTCAGTTTGTTCGACGATTGTATTCATAGATATAAAAATAGAGAAATAGAAATAGAAATAAAAAAACTAAATACCAAATTTTAAAGTCGAAAGGGGCTTTTGGCAATGATTATTTGAGCGTGCGGAGCTTTTCCGCTCTGGAAGGATCAACTTGGCGTAATTTCTCCAACGCTTGTTGATAAACGTCGGTTTGTTTTCCAGCAAAAGCACAAAGTGCTATGTTTTCGTAAGTATCGGCTTGATGATAATAATTCGCTGCTGCAAGTGCCGCATTAAATTGTGAATAAGCTTGTTCAAACTCACCTTGCCCACATAAAAATGCACCAAAGTTGTTATACACATCGCCTTGCTTATCATCTAACTTAATTGCCTGTAAATAAGCTTGCTTCGCTTTTTCCGTATCGCCTTGTAATTGATAAAAATGCGCAAGTGCCGAGTGCACAAGATAATAGCGGTCATCATGTTCAAAGGCTTTATCTAAATTAAGTTTTGCTTGAACAAAATCCTCTTGTTGCAGATAGCCTAATGCCAATTCAACACGCGCTTTGGCTGCTTGTTGTTTATTAAAATCGACTGAAGATTGAGAAACGCAAGCAGAAAAAACAAAAGGAAAAATGACCGCACTTAGAATGTTAATTGGGATTAATTTCATCTTATCACTCCTCTATCTTATCACTCTTATCCAAGCCATTTTTCCTTTACAAGTCTTGCTATATTTAGCTTAGTTAACCGCTTTTACGTCAATACCTTCACCAAACTTACGTTTCATTGCTGTACGTTTGGTTCGGTCGATTACATCGCCCGCCAACTGACCACAAGCGGCATCAATATCATCACCACGGGTTTTGCGCACAATAACAGTAAAGCCGTATTCCATTAAGGTTTTTTGGAAACGATCGACACGGCTATTTGAGCTTTTACCATAAGGCGCCTCCGGGAACGGATTCCATGGGATCAAGTTAATTTTACACGGGGTATTTTTTAACACTTGAGCTAATTGATGCGCATGCTCTGTACCATCATTCACGTGATCTAATAACACATATTCAATTGTCACTTTACCATGATTCGCATTCGATACTTCTAAGTATCTGTGTACCGAATCCATCAACATTTTGATGTTATATTTTTTATTGATCGGCATGATTTCATCACGCAATTCATCGTTCGGTGCGTGAAGTGAAATCGCTAATGCTACATCAATCTTATCACGTAACATATCGAGTGCAGGCACGACACCTGAAGTGGATAACGTCACGCGTCGTTTAGATAATCCATATGCGAAATCATCGAGCATAATTTCCATTGCAGGTACAACATTAGCTACATTTAACAATGGTTCCCCCATGCCCATCATCACCACATTGGTAATAGGACGTACACCCGTCACACCAAAATTACCGATAATTTTTGATGCGCGCCAAACCTGACCGATAATTTCAGACACCGTTAAATTACGGTTAAAGCCTTGTTGTGCTGTTGAACAGAAAGTACAAGCTAAGGCACAGCCTACTTGAGAAGAAACACAAAGTGTTGCGCGATCCGCCTCAGGAATATAGACCGTTTCAACTTGCTGCTCACCTACCTGCATCGCCCATTTAATGGTGCCATCCGCAGAGCGTTGCTCAACCGCCACTTCTGGCGCTTTAATTTCAGCGACCGCTTTTAATTTTTCTCGTAATTTTTTATTAATATTGGTCATATTGTCGAAGTTATCTTCGCCAAAATGATAAATCCATTTCACTAATTGATCCGCACGAAATGGTTTCTCGCCTAATTCAGCAAAAAACTCACGCATCTGCTGACGCGTTAAATCCATTAAGTTAATCTTTTTTGTATTCGTTTCGGATGAAAGGGGTTGTTCTAACATAAAGCCTCGTTATTACACATTACGGCGATGATGTTACTCAGAATTGAGCAACAAAAAATTCGCATATTAAAAATGAGCCGAGATTTTACAGATTTACCGACGGATAAGCTAGCAGATTTGAAAAACAAAGAAAATTTTGACCGCACTTCTTTGCGATCGCTATCGCAAAAATCAAAAAAACAAAAGAAAAAAGTGCGGTTAAAAAACTTTAAATTTTTTCTCTTTCACACATCCCAAACCCTTACAAAAACTGATAGAATGTAAGCTTCGTTTTATTCTCTAAGTTGGCTATATTAAAAGATATGTTAAAAAAAGTTCTTTCTGTATTGTGTTTAGTGCCTGCAGTCGCAACGGCACAATCTTATATCGTGTATGATTTCACCCATGATCGCGTGCTCGAAAGTAGCTCACCGAATCACGTTCAACCTATCGCATCCGTCACCAAGTTAATGACTGCAAATGTGTTTCTTGAAAATAATCGAAACGCAAACTGTACTGCATCGATTACTGACGATGATTTCGATTACATCAAAGGCACTCATACAAAATTACCTAAATATACGCCGATTTCTTGTAATGAATTGTTAAAAGCAATGCTCGTTCATTCTGATAACTATGCTGCTCATGCACTTTCTCGTTCCGCAGGCATGAGCCGCTT
>CAKVVS010000214.1:0-3000 GCA_934834395.1 Parahaemophilus parainfluenzae
GTCGTGCAAGGCATCTATGCCTACAAGTTTATGAAAAACTTGTGGTATCTCATCACCAATGTTAATGAAATGGATGCAGACACCATTATGCTCGCCGTGCTCAATCTCATTGATGTAGTGATGATTGCTAACTTATTGGTGATGGTGACATTAGGTGGTTATGAGATTTTCGTTTCAAAACTTCGTACGAAAAACCACCCCGATCAACCTGAATGGATGAGTCATGTGAATGCAACTGTGCTGAAAGTTAAACTTTCCATGTCAATTATCAGTATTTCGTCGATTCACTTATTGCAAACCTTTGTGAATGCCTCAAAAATTTCTGAAAAAACGATTATGTGGGAAGTGATTATTCATTTTTCTTTCTTGATTTCAGCGATTGCCATGGCTTATACCGACAAAATTCTCTACAGTACAAGTCATAAAAACCATTAATATACAAAGTGCGGTCAAAATTGACCGCACTTTTTGTATTTAAACCTATAAAAATATTCACTTTATACTTACAATAAAATCTGATAACCTGAGCAAATCACTATATTATTATCACGTATCTTTTAATAAGGAAATATATCTCATAATAAGGAAATATATCTCATGTTATCTCATAAGATTAAGCTAATTTTTCTAGTTGCGTTTACACTCTTTTTAACAAGTTGCTCAACAATGTATAACCCATTAGACACTTTATACTGGCATGGTAAAGAAGACTATGAGTTTTTTGCTCGAAAACGTTTACCGGATGAATCTTATCAATGCTTTAAAGACAATGAAAGAAGTTATATTCACGCTTATCGACTTGCTCTTTATGATTTACAAACCTATGAAGTTGGCAGAAACGCTAGAACAATCTTTCTAACAACAGAAAAAGTATATACTGGTGGCCATACATGGACTTATGTATTTACGGATGCAAGCCATAAAATCACATCTATTAGAGATGCCACAGGGTTTGGAGACATTGAAAAAGAATTTGGTTGTGGTGAGTATCAAGAAGCAGTAAAAATTGCTACACCAGAAGAACTAAAAAAACGCAAAATTAAACCTAGATTATGGGCTGCAATTGTTCGCACTCCAGAAATAAATCAAATGATGTGGGCTTCTGATGCAGCTTATAGTACTCTTGAGCAAGCCAAACAAGATTCACTAAAACAATGTCAAGAGTATGGTGGCAAAGACTGCCAATTAGTGATTGGTATAAGTAATATGTGTTTAGGGCTAGCTAATGGTCGAGATAGTAGTGGTATGAGAGATTACTTCGGAAATAGCATCATTCCTGAGCACGCTAAAGAAATGGCGGTTGAAAATTGCCAAGCGAAAGGAGGTTCATCTTGTAAGCCTAGCCCAGCCCCTTCGCTTTGCGCCCTACCGTGTGATATGCTTAAAGATAAAACTTGTAACTTCGATAGCCCTCAGGTCATCATTCCAGGAGTTAAAGGCGGAAAAGCATTTAACGTAGCATTAGATGGTAATGTACTTAAATAGTAAATAATATTTTCAAAGTGCGGTCAAATTTGACCGCACTTTTGTTTTTTAAAACTCATCTTGATGTTTAAATTTCAATAAATCTCGACGTTCTTTTTTATTTGGACGACGATCAGGATGTGGCATTGAAAGCGCATTATTTTTTCTTGCCCACGCCATTTCTTCCCGTTTTTTCACACTCTGTGCTGTTTCTTGGTAAAGCAGTTGAGCCTCAGGTGCACCACGACGTTGATCGCTCAACGCAATCACTTCAATTTCTTTTTCATCGCTGCCTTGGCGAAGTTTAATCATCGCCCCGATTTCTACATTTTTACTTACTTTGGCACGCTGACCGTTGTAATGGACTTTGCCCCCTTCAATCATCGCTTTCGCAATGCTACGAGTTTTATAAAAACGCGCCGCCCAAAGCCATTTATCTAATCGTACTTCGTTATTTTCAGCCATAACTCTTCCTATTTCTCTCACTTTGCGTATGATGAGCCAATGACAAGATAATAGGGCTAATATCATGAAAAAACAACTTCCACACATTCTCTCCCTTTCCACCGTGGCAAAATCCCGTTTATTTGAAATTCAAGCTGTCGAACTCAAATTCTCCAATGGAATTGACCGCACTTATGAACGTTTCCGCCCTTTCAATCGAGATTCAGTGATGGTGATTGCCATTGATGGTGAAGATTTACTCCTGGTTCGTGAATACGCGGTAGGAACAGAACAATATGAGTTAGGCTTTGTAAAAGGTGGAATGGATATGGGAGAAACGCCCGAACAAAGTGCCAATCGAGAATTACAGGAAGAAATTGGCTTCGGCGCAAAAAAATGGACATTTTTACGTACCATGAAAATCAATCCACAAATTATGGGGCATAAAATGCACGTTTTATTAGGCGAAGATCTGTATCCAAATCAACTAGAAGGCGATGAGCCTGAACCATTAGAAATCGTGCGTTATCCTTTATCTCAACTTGACGCGCTGTTGATGAGCGTTTAATTTAATGAGGCAAGAAACTTAACCGCACTTTATTCATTGCTATATTATTTAAAAAAACGTCAATAAATCGAATATATTTAAATAAATTCAAATTATAAATACTTCACTTTAAATAAAACTTGAATAAGTTTCATTTTTTTGAGAATGTATGGAAATTTAAAAAAATAGGAAAAACCATGCTTCATAACAACTTAAAAGAATTAACCTTCCGAGGAATGTTTCTTGGTGCATTAATCACCGTGATATTTACCGCATCTAATGTTTATTTAGGGCTTAAGGTAGGGATGACATTTGCCTCCTCCATTCCAGCTGCTGTAATCTCTATGGCAATATTAAAATTCTTCAAGGATTCCAGTATCTTAGAAAACAACATGGTGCAAACCCAAGCTTCATCTGCGGGGACATTATCTTCTGTTATTTTCGTTCTTCCAGGCCTGTTAATGATGGGTTACTGGCAGGAATTCCCATTCTGGCAAACGGTGCTTATCTGCGCCTCTGGGGGCACCTTAGGCGTACTATTTACC
>CAKVVS010000215.1:0-2993 GCA_934834395.1 Parahaemophilus parainfluenzae
GTTTACGTCAATACCGTCTTTGCAATATTGTTTCACCCAAGAAAGCGCTAAATCCACTTCTTCTTGATCGTAAATTTTGCGATCCAAGCGGCGTTTGATTTCGGTCATGTCCACATATTCGTTACGCATGCCGAGGTATTCTTGGAAGAATTGTTGGTTGACGATAGAACCGGCGATACCCATGGAAACGGAACCGATAGATAAGTAGGATTTGCCGCGAATAGTCGCAACTGCAAGGCCGGCACGCGCAAAGCGTAACAGTTTTTCTTTAACATCAGATGGAATGCTTGTGTCATCCGCTTCTTGCACATCATGTCCATAGATGGAAAATGCCGGTAAGCCTAATTGAGAGTGGCCGGCAAGGGCGGCGGCAAGATAAACTGCTCCCGGACGTTCGGTGCCGTTGAAACCCCAAATGGCTTTTGGCATATGCGGATCCATATCAATAGTTTCAGAACCATAGCACCAACAAGGAGTAACAGTAATTGTTAAACCAACATTGTTGAGTTTGAATTTTTCTGCACAAGCAGCGGCTTCAGCAACACCACCAATACAGGTGTCGGCAATTACACATTCCACGAAGGAACCGTCTGTGTGGCGAATGTGATTTTGCAATAACTCTGCAACTGATTTTGCCATTTGCATGGTTTGTTCTTCTAACGATTCTCGAACTCCCATGCGACGTCCATCAATAGTAGGGCGAATACCGATTTTTACTCGATTTGATTGAGTGACCGATGTCATCATAAAGCTCCTCCTTTTGTGTTTAACATTTATGATGAAATATGGATAAGCTGCTATCAACTTAACTTGGTATTATTTTTGATAAAAAGAATGTGAGAAGATAGGTGAGATACGAAATAGATTTCAGATTTGTGAAATAGATCACACAAAAGTGTTATTTTTTAATAAAATTAATGCCCGATTTAATAATTATTACACCTTAAACGGTCAAATCGGGCATTTTTATCTATATAACGGTCATTGTGTCTACTTTGTCACAGTATTTTTGTAAGGGGAAGGGAAGGGCAGAATCGGTAAAAATAGTGTCTATTTTATTTAAACCACTTAATTGAATTAGGCTTTTTTTCTCAAATTTTGATTGATCTACTAGTAGATAACATTTTTCTGACGCTTCCATCATCTTTCGTTTTAGTGATGCATTGAGTTCATTTGATTCCCAGATATTTCCTTCATTATCAATACCTGAACAGGAAAAAATAGAAAAATTGATGTGTAAACGTTGTAATAAGTATTCTGATAACGGACCATAAAAGGCTTCATATTTGTGAGAATAGACACCTCCAGTAACAATTGTTTTGATATTGGGTTTGTTCACTAATGCGTTGACGTTAAAAATTGAGTTTGTTACGACTGTGCAAGGAATATCTGGCATAAGGTATGCAAAATACCAACTGGTAGAGCTAGCATCGAGTCCAATCACGGCATTTTCATAGAGCAATTCAAGAGCGTTTTTAGCAATATGTCGTTTGGCTGCGGCATTGACATGTTGTCGTATTTGGAAAAAAGATCCAAGATCATTTATTTTTCCGCTAACAGCGCCACCATGAGTGCGATATAGTAAACCTTTTTTTTCTAATCGATTAAGATCTCTACGAATTGTCTCTACTGACATTTCACATTGCTGAGCGACTTCTTGAACGCTAACTTTACCTTGGTGATTTAGCAGTTGTAAGATGATTTCATCTCGGTTGTGCATATGTACCTCTATGGGTTGAAAGGTTTTCACTATTATAGAATTTTCTTGAAAAGATAAACAACTTATCATTCCCTCCATTCTACGATAGAATACGCCTAATTTTTTATCAAGAAGAGAAGAATTTATGACAAATAAAGCATTAAGCGTGGTGATTTTAGCAGCCGGTAAAGGCACTCGTATGTATTCTGATTTACCAAAAGTCTTGCACAAAGTAGCAGGTAAACCGATGGTAAAACATGTGATCGATACGGCGAATCAATTAGGTGCAGAAAACGTGCATTTAATTTATGGTCACGGTGGCGAATTAATGCGTGAACGTTTGGCAAATGAAAGCGTGAACTGGGTGTTCCAAGCTGAACAGTTGGGTACTGCGCATGCTGTTCAACAAGCAGCACCATTCTTCAAAGATGATGAAAATATTGTGATTTTATATGGTGATGCACCATTGGTGACCAAAGAAACATTGGAAAAACTCATTGCAGCGAAACCAGAAAATGGGATTGCATTGCTCACGGTGAATTTAGATAACCCAACGGGTTACGGTCGTATTATTCGTGAAAATGGCAATGTGGTGGCGATCGTAGAACAAAAAGATGCCAACGTAGAGCAATTAAAAATCCAGGAAGTGAATACAGGCGTGTTAGTGGCTGATGGCGCACATTTCAAAAACTGGCTTTCCCGTGTGAAAAATAACAATGCACAAGGCGAGTTTTATTTAACTGATGTAATTGGTTTAGCCAACCAAGATGGTTGTCAGGTTACTGCTGTTCAAGCCTCTGAATTTATGGAAGTAGAAGGCGCCAATAATCGTTTACAACTTGCCGCATTAGAGCGTTTTTATCAACGTAAACAAGCAGAAAAACTTTTACTTGCAGGCGTGATGTTGATTGACCCTGAGCGTTTTGATTTACGCGGCACATTAGAACACGGTAAAGATGTTGAAATTGATGTGAATGTAATTGTGGAAGGCAATGTGCGCTTGGGTGACCGTGTAAAAATCGGTGCAGGTTGCGTATTGAAAAACGTGACCATTGGTGATGATGTTGAAATCAAGCCTTATTCTGTTTTAGAAGATGCGACAATTGGTGAGAAAGCGGCGATTGGTCCATTCTCTCGTTTACGTCCAGGTGCTGAATTAGCGGCTGAAACCCATGTGGGTAACTTCGTGGAAATTAAAAAATCCACAGTGGGTAAAGGCTCTAAGGTAAACCACCTCACTTATGTGGGTGATACTGAAATCGGTGAAAACTGTAACATCGGTGCGGGTGTCATT
>CAKVVS010000216.1:0-2927 GCA_934834395.1 Parahaemophilus parainfluenzae
GTTATTACCACCGACATCACAGAATTCTAAGGTAGAGCAGTTGCCGTAAGTTTCTGGCCCTTTACAACCAAGATGATACAAACACCAACCGTTGCGGTGACCGTAATCGCCGTATTCTTTGGCAAAACGACCTGCATCAAAGTGCGGACGACGATAGCAGTTTTCGTGAATTAAGCGATCGTAAGCGAATAATGGACGATTTAATTTGTCCATTGCGGGTAGTTTCTTATAAGTAAGAATATAAGCGACAGTTGCAAGGAAGTTGTGTGGATTTGGTGGGCAACCTGGAATATTAATCACCGGAGTGCCTTTTGGTAATACTTCAGATAGGCTGCTTGCACCAGTTGGGTTACCGCCACTAGAAGGTACGCCACCCCATGCCGCACAAGAACCGATCGCAATAATCGCCGCAGCCCCTTTAGCGGCTTCTTGGATGTGTTCTACAATCGGTTTACCTGCTACCATACAATAGACGCCGCCGTCTTTCACCGGAATAGATCCATCTACGACTAAAACATATTTTCCATAATACTGTTTAATTGCATTGTGTTTGTTATCTTCAGCTTGTTCCCCGAAGGCTGCAGAAAGGGTTTCGTGGTATTCTAAGGAAATCATTTCCAATACCAAGTTTTCTACTGTTGGATGGGTGGCACGTAGCAAGGATTCAGTACAACCCGTACATTCTTGCGCACCAATCCATAATACTGGTGGGCGTTTAGGTTCGGTTAAAGCAGCGGTCATTTCTGCACCCGCTTTTGAACTTAACCCCATAGTCGCCGCAAGTGCGGTACATAACTTCATAAAATCCCGACGGGAAACTTCTGCTAAAGCAGAAAATAATCCATCACTTCGTTGCATATAATCACTCCAATTGGCACGTTACTTGTATGGTTAATCTAGCTATGATATGCCTTGATGGAGGAACTTTATTTGATCAGAATCAAAAACACCCTTATTTTCCTTACAAAATAAAAGGGTAAGTGATTGTTTTTATTTTGATTATTGAGAATGATTGTTATTTATCGTAGCTTTCTTCACTTGAAGCATATGTTATTGCACGTTATATTTTTAAATTAAAAGAAATGCTTTTGTTACCCTAAAAGAGAAATAACCAAGTATGAAGATATGCTTTATCGTTTATATTCAAGCTTTGGATTAAAAATCTTTTTAAACATTGACCAAAATTAATCTTGTTGAAGTGAGAAAAATGGGCAACAAAGATTATTCTATTTTGCCCATTTGGATAGATTAGTTATTAGCTGTTTGTGATTTTTTACGTTCTAAGCGTAGTACACCTAAATGTGTCATATAGCAACAGAAAATACAGCCTGCTACAGCGAATAATAAGAGGTAGAAGCCCGCATCCCAACCGAATTTATCAGCCAAAATACCAAATAATGCAGTACCAGAGAAACTACCTAAAATGTAACTTAATAAACCACGTAAACCCGTTGCTGAACCTGCTGCGAAAGAAGGAACTAGCTCGATAGTTTGAAGTGAAGATAAGAACATTGGAACATAAATTAAGCATCCAATAATACCTGCACCGATGGTTACGGTTAATAAGTCACTACCGCCCCAGTAAACAAACATTGCTGCACCCACACCGAATAAGGTGATGATAGCAAGTGGCATACGGCGACCTTTGAAATAAGTATCAGTTAACCAACCTGCTAATAGTGTAGAAGGAATGGCTGTCCATTCAAAGATAGCAAATGCTGTACCCATTTGAGCTTTAGTGAAACCTTTAGTTTCTAATAAATAAAGTGGTAGCCAGGTTAATACACCAAAACGGATCATGTAAGTGAATACGTCAATGAAAGAAACAAACCATACATTAATATCTTTCATAATGTAATCACGGAAGATTTCCCATGTGGTTAAGTTGACGTTTTCTTCTTTTGTAACAACTAACTCTTCATTCTCATTTTCAAGAATTTTACCAACTGGTGGTAAGCCTTCATTGTAAGTACGACCCGCACCGAAGATGTAGAAAATAATAGCAACAATAGTGGCAATTGCTACAGGTACAACAAAGTGTGCGGCTTGCCAATGCTCTTGACCTAACCAAGCAATACTTGCCCCCGCAATTGGTGCGATTAAACCACCACCTACGTTGTGAGAGATATTGAAGATAGCTGTTGTTACACCACGAGATTTACGCGGGAACCAACTTGCAAGTACGATGTAAGCTGGACCTGCTCCCATCCCTTGGAAGATACCATTAAGCACACAAAGGAATAAGAATGCCCAGAATGATGCGCTAAAGCCCATCATCAAGTTTACCGCAGCCGACATCATTAAGCCGAAAATCATAAAGTGTTTCGGGTTTGATTTATCTGCGATTGCAGACATGAAACCTTTACTTAAACCATAAACAATTAACATGGTACCGGAAATAAAACCGATATCTTTTTTGGTGAAACCAAAATCGCTAATTAATTCCGGAGACGAAAGGAGGAAGTTATTACGTAAAATGTAGAATGCCGCATAACCGATAAAGATGCCAAATAATGCATGCCATCTTAAGCGATTATAGCGTTCTCTAATTTCTGCATCAGGAATAGGCGTGCCTGGATTAGATTTTAGGAATGAAATCATTTGATGATCCTTTAATTTTTAATACAACAAAACTCATTTCTATACAAAAAATGAGGTAGGTAATATAAGGAGAAAAATCAAGATGTCAAATAATAAATAAAAAAATAACGCAAACTTTGACCGCACTTTTATTTCGCAAAATAGTCAGTTTTTTGCTATAATTCCGCACAATTTTCATTACAAAATAGAGAAAAACTATGTCAGAAACACCGGTTACAGAAAATGCTTATGGTGCATCAAGTATTAAAGTCTTAAAAGGGCTTGATGCGGTTCGGAAACGTCCGGGCATGTATATTGGGGATACCGATGATGGAACAGGCCTACAC
>CAKVVS010000217.1:0-868 GCA_934834395.1 Parahaemophilus parainfluenzae
GTGCATAAACGACCAAAAGTCGATAGCCTTCGCGCGGGTAGCGATGACGCCGATTAAATCTTGTTTTTTTGTTGTCATAATTAATATCCTTGGGTCATTTTACGACTTGTTCGTTGTTTACGGCTGTATGCTTTGACCGGTTGCATAACCGCCTCTGTGGCGGCAGTTAAAGCTAAAAAGCATGCCCAGGTTCGGTCGGCGTGACCGTTGCTGTCGCTTTCTGCGGTAAAGCGTGGCTGGCCATTGCTGCCGGTTATTTTTTTGAGTTTATGTAAATCTTCTCGCAAATCAGCATCACCTTGCGGGATACGAATTTTGCGGTCTTCAAATGCCGTTTTACCGATAGTGGCCATTTTTAGTTTTGTGGAAACGTTAAAAAGGACACCTTGAATTCGTTTTCCGTGTTCATATTGCGCGTCCTCGACCATTTTTTCACCCATGCCGGTTTGGTCGAGATTACCGCCTACCACGTGATACTGGCGCATGATGCGGTTTAATTCTTCTTGTTGTTGGCGTAATTGCACGCGTTTTAATGTCACAATCTCTCGCGTCCAATAAACATCGCCTACCAATTCAACCACCCAAATCACCGTTAAGTCATTGCGCACCGCAATATCCATCCCAACAAAACAAGCACCGCCTTGATAGAGTTCAGGCTTGCCCGCGTCCGGGTGTTCTACACCGTCAATTAAGTCGTATGATAGCCACGCGCTGGCTTCATCTAGCCATTTGAGTTCAAATTCTTGCGCCCAAGCGTCTTCATCATTTAAACCACGGCGAAGCTGTTCAACATCACGCGGTAATCCGTCGGCGACCGCCTGGTAAATATCAACTGTGTGACGAGACCATTCGGTGTTATTGACATCGG
>CAKVVS010000217.1:899-2872 GCA_934834395.1 Parahaemophilus parainfluenzae
TATCCGCATGGAAAGCAAACTCATCTAGGAATACATTCGCTGAGAAACCACGTGCTGTATCGGGGTTGGCTGGAAGTGCGGTGATTTTTGAGCCGCCTGGGAAAACAACTTCGAGTGCGTTGATTGTTGAATTAAACGGCACTTCTAATACTTCACAAACCATGCCTAATGCTTCAAGGTGGCGTTTTACCCCCTCGTTCATCGCTTCTTTGGCCTGGCGTTCCCCGCGAGATAAAATCACCCAGCGCGTGCGTTCACCCTTGGCTTCTGCCGCTAAACAATCCATCACAATTTCAAAGGTGGTCGTAAAGGTTTTACCCGTCTGACGAGCAAACATAGCCACCTTGAACCGGCTTTTATCATTTAGCCAGTTTTTTTGATAGTTATAGAGAACGGTTTTATTCGATGCCATAAACTGCTTTTACCATTTTTTGCACATCTTCAAGACTCACGCCTTGTTCTTTACCCACTTCTTCCACGGCTTCTGCAGCACGCTTAATGGTTTCCTGGCGTATTGCTTGCTCGCGTTTAAAACTTAAACTTTCAGCCTGTTCTAAGCGTTGAATAGCGGACGATAATAATGCAAGGTCTTTTGGTTCTGCTTGGCCGTTTTCACTCATGCCGATGGACGTTTCAAACGCCAGGTTCTTAACAATTTCCATCAATAGCTTGCCAATATCACTCTGCGGTGCTTCACCGAATTGTTTCGTCCAAATTTCGGCGACTTCACGCGCGTTGCGAATTTTGCTCGCCATTTGTTCCATGCGGCTGGCGTAACGGTTAAGGCCTGTGCGGCTTAATTGATAGCTGTCATCTAACCCGCAATCACGGATCAGGTCGTTGATTTCTTCAAGGATTTGCGCTTGTGAAAGGTGTTTATCCCGCAACATCATTGCCAGTTGGGTTTTGATATTAGGTGGAAGTAAGTCCACTTTGCTTGCGCGGCCGCGTGTATTTTTATCGGTCATTTAAACCTCCTTTAAATTGGGTTTAAATCTTTGGACTTGGCTTTTTTACGCCGTCCACAAAAGCGCGACCTTGTGCCACATCCAACCCACGCTGTGTGATAGTAGCCACGAAGAAATCTTTGCCGTTATTGTTTAAACGTGCCAGCGTAATCAAGCCTTGCTCTTCAAGCCATAACAGGTGGTTTCGCACTAAGTCTCGGCTAATATCGTGGCCATACATATCTAAGCAATCACTTAAAATGCTTTCATTGGCATCATAACCACACTCTTCAAGCGAGCGCAGAATAACCAAACGCTGGTCTTTGGTGAAAATATCTTGGCGCATCATTCTTTATTTACCTCTTTTTCAATTAACAACTTCACTTGATGGTTAAGGCTGCCAATGTTGGTATTTAATACGTCGGTTTTGCCTTTCATTTCCGTCATTAATAAACGCAAATCAGCCACTTCTTTTGACGTCCGATAGGCTTTTTTCGTTGTTTTCAATCGCCTTGCGCAAGTCTGACACATCGGTTTTGCGCGCGTATTTGCTGTCCATTGTCAACCAAAAATAAGTCCACACAGCCCCGCCAATCGCCACAACGATTGCCCAATGGCGTTGGATAAATTCCAGTGTTTCTAGCATTATTTAGGTTCCTTTTTTTGGCAGATTTTTTCATAAGTCAAGTTATGATTAAGCACCTGCCGTTTGGTTTCTTCTGTATCTTTACGGCTTGGATAAATAAGACCGAATGCTGAACATCCGCTAGTCTTCACGGAAATAACCTTTTGACTGCAGCTGCTCATCAACAGACTTGCTAGACAAAGTGCGGTTAGTTTCAGTAATGTTTTTTGCTGTATTTGCATTTTCTAACTCCTGTGCGACTGCGGCCGCTTCACGTTTTACGAATTCGATCTCTTCTTGTTGCTTGCGAATTTTTGCCGCTTGCACGCGACCATGGATAAAAACACCAGCCAAAACGGCGAAAGCCGCCCCTACAATATAAAGATTAATCACCGTTACCC
>CAKVVS010000218.1:0-2866 GCA_934834395.1 Parahaemophilus parainfluenzae
GTTAAAAGTATCAATTAAAGATGCTGTTGCAGCAGACCAACTCTTCACCACATTGATGGGTGATGAAGTTGAACCTCGCCGTGAATTCATTGAAATGAATGCATTAAGAGCAAACCTAGACGTTTAGTCTAACACTCAAAAATATCACTAAAAATGACCGCACTTAGGGAAACCAAGTGCGGTATTTTTTTGAGCCAGATCACAAAAATAAAAATAATTCTCAATTTTATCTATTTTTTCCTATTATTCTTTTTTATAATTCTATCTGTTTTGCTATTTAAGGATAACAATATGAAAAAGAATACATTTTTAGCAGTGACCTATGGAATTTTGCCTATTGCTACGGCATCCATTTCTCCATCTTCTTTTGCAGAAGAACAATTAAAGACGATTAATGTTGAAGGTGAGCTGAGTGCAGAGTGACAAACGCAGTCAGCTGTTGAACATAAAACTGCATCAACTCTACAAAAAGAGTTAGTGAGAGATACTCGAGATCTTGTGCGTTATACCACAGATGTTGGGATTAGCGATAATGGACGATTCCTAAAAGGGTTTTCTATTCGTGGAGTGGAAGGAAACCGAGTTGGTATTAGTGTAGATGGAGTAAATTTACCAGATAGTGAAGAAAACAGCTTATATGCGCGCTATGGTAATTTCAATAATTCACGCTTATTTGTTGATTCAGAATTGGTTCGGGAAATAGATATTGTCAGAGGTGCAGATGCGTTTAATTCAGGTAGTGGCGCATTAGGTGGCACGGTTTCTTATCGAACATTAGATGCTGCTGATATAGTCAAACAAGGACAAAAATTTGGTGGACTTATTCGAGGCGGATATGCGAGTAAAAATAGTGAATGGGTAAGAACTGCCGCCGTGGGATATGTAGGAGAGAAATTTGACGCTATTGTAGCTTATTCTCAACGCACAGGACATCAGATGAAAAGTCGAGGTGATGGTAGCATTGAGGATTCATCATCTCGTCAAATGCCAGACCCATCAAGTCATCGTTTTAATAGCTATTTGGTTAAATTAGGTTATCAGATTAACGCTCATCATCGTATTGCCTTTGGATTTACTGGGCAGAAAGGAGAACGTTATACTGATGAAAGAAGTTATGCGTTATATGGTGGAAGTTGGCGAGAAGCTAATGATGAGAATAAACGTCATAATTTTAATGTAAGTTATATTTATGCTCCAGATTCTGCTTGGTTAGCTTTTGCAAAACTTAATTTAGATTATCAAAAAACTGATCTAGCAGCAGTAAATTACAAAGGTGATAGACATTGGAAGACCAATGAAAAGGAATTGAGTGAAATTTTTGATCGTCGAATGAAAACAACATTTAAACGAGCTACGATAGAACTAGAAAGTCAGCCATTTAAATTGTTGGGGGAACATACCTTTACGTTAACAAACTTTATCAGTGAACGAGAGTTTGAAAATATTAATTATGATAGAGCAGGGATTGGTCGCAGTTATGAATATTCTGATCTCTATACTATTCAGCGTCCGATCAAAACAAAACAATATGGTATCTCTCTGAAAGATAATATTCGTTGGAATGAGATCTTTTCATCTGTGATAGGTGTTCGTTATGATTATGCAAAATTAACACCAAAAGAGTTTAATGCACGATGCTCAAAAGCTTGCCTTGAAGGTGATGAGCCAGTTAAAAGTAGCTTTGCTAATTGGAGTGGATTTGCGGGTATTAATGCTCAAGTATCAGATACATGGAAATTAGGTTATCAACTTTCTACCGGCTATCGAATCCCTACTGCTTCTGAAATGTATTTTACATTTAAAAATGCTTATGGTTCATGGCGTGCTAATCCCGCTTTAAAATCTGAGCGTAGTTTAAACCATACTTTATTTGCTCAAGCTAAAAATAATATAGGCGTATTTGATATTAATTTATATCAATCTCGTTATCGTCATTTCTTATTTGAGCAAGAAAGTGTAATTACTACTTTAAGCTTTGGTCAAAAATTTCAAAGTTTAGAGCAACAAATGGTGAATGTTGATCGCGCAAAAGTCACAGGAATAGAAGTAAAAACACATCTAAATCTTCATAATATTATTAATTCAGTTCCAAATGGTTTCAAATTCTATGGTGCGCTTGGATATAGTAAAGGTAAACTTTCTAATGGGTCTAGCTTATTATCTGTTCAACCTATAAAAGCTGTGTTAGGTTTGGATTATGAAGATCCAAATGGTAAGTGGGGAATTTTTACTCGCTTCACTTATTTAGGGGCAAAAAAAGCAAGAGATGCTAAAACAATTGAAAATAAACGCTATTGTGTGCGTGAAGAATTTGATGATTGGTTTGGTACAAATATTTGTAAAGAATTTGATTTCAAACAAGAAATTGTTAGTTATAAATATTTGAATAAAGCAGCATTTGTTGCTGATGCATTTGGTTATTACAATCCAACAGATAATATTACATTAAGAGCAGGCATTTATAATATCTTCAATCGTAAGTATCACAATTGGGATGCGTTACGCGGGATTAATGCTCACAGCACGACGAATACAGTGGACAGAGAAGGTAAAGGCCTTGAACGTTTCTACGCACCTGGTCGAAACTTCTCAGCATCTGTTGAAATTCGTTTTTAATTATTAAATTTTTTATAGCAAAGTACGCATAGTAATGTGCGTACTTCTTTTTGTTTTTAGGAGCAATCATTATGATGATAGATAAACGCCTAATTAACACGGTGGCCGACAGTAAAAAATGGATTGGCATCACGGTGTTATGGAATTGGGTGGCGTTAATTGGCGGGATTATCAGTGCCGTCGTGTTTTCTTATATTTTACAGGTGGCTTATTTTAACGAATTGGGCCCGATAAGTGCGGTCATTTTGGG
>CAKVVS010000219.1:0-2859 GCA_934834395.1 Parahaemophilus parainfluenzae
AGTTATGTTAGCCCAATCCTCTGTTGATGCCCCTTTTGCCCATTCTGTTTTACAATGGTATGAAAAGTTTGGGCGTAAAAATTTGCCTTGGCAGCAAAATAAAACCCTTTATGGTGTTTGGCTTTCCGAAGTAATGTTACAACAAACCCAAGTTTCTACTGTCATCCCTTATTTTGAGCGATTTATCAAAACCTTTCCTAATGTGACCGCACTGGCTAATGCGTCGCAAGATGAAGTATTGCATTTGTGGACGGGACTAGGCTATTACGCACGTGCGAGAAATTTGCATAAAGCCGCTCAAACCATCAGAGATGAATATCAAGGCGAATTTCCAACGCAATTTGAGCAAGTTTGGGCATTAACGGGCGTGGGACGATCGACGGCTGGCGCAATTTTATCTTCCGTGCAAAATCAACCTTATCCGATTTTAGATGGCAATGTGAAACGCGTTCTTTCTCGTTATTTTGCTGTTGAAGGTTGGCCTGGCGAAAAGAAAGTCGAAAATCAATTATGGCATTTGAGTGAGCAGGTTACACCAACAACGAGAGTCGCTGAATTTAATCAAGCGATGATGGATATCGGTTCGGTGATTTGTACCCGAACAAAACCTAAATGCGATTTGTGTCCTCTAAGTAACGATTGTTTAGCTAATAAACTCGAAAAGTGGACAGCATTTCCAGGAAAGAAACCCAAAAAATCGTTGCCAGAAAAGCAGAGCTATTTTTTGATTTTATCTTATCAAGGAAAAGTCTGGTTGGAACAGCGTGAGAGCAAAGGGTTATGGGGCGGATTGTATTGTTTCCCTCAGTTTGATGATAAACAAACATTATTGAATTATCTGAAAGAGCAAGGGATTACCGAGTATCAAGAGTGGGTGACTTTCCGTCATACGTTTAGCCATTTTCACTTAGACATTCATCCTATTTATGTTGAAGTTGATCGAAAATCTGAAGAGAGCGATCGTTCAGATTGGAAAAAATTGCCAGAAAAAGGAAAAGAATCTCGATCTGGTCTATTAAGTGCGGTCAAATATTGGTATGATCCAACGTCACCTGAACAGATCGGGTTAGCTCAGCCTGTGAAAAATTTATTAACGCAATTTGTAAGGAATTATTATGGCTAGAACTGTTTTTTGCGAATATTTGAAACAAGATGCGGAAGGATTGGATTTTCAACTGTATCCCGGTGAATTAGGTAAACGTATTTTTAATTCAATTAGTAAACAAGCATGGGGCGAATGGATTAAAAAGCAAACCATGTTAGTGAACGAGAAAAAACTCAATATGATGAATGCCGAACATCGTAAATTATTAGAAGAAGAAATGGTGAATTTCTTATTTGAAGGCAAAGATGTGCATATTGAAGGTTACGTTCCCCCATCTAAATAACAAAAGATTATGAAAAAGTATTTATTATTGGCGCTACTTCCGCTTTTATATGCTTGTAGTGACTCGCCAACCCATCGACGTGGCATTAATTATGACGAAGTGTTTTCAAAAGACACGCAAGGTTTAGATATTTTAACTGGTCAATTCTCCCATAATATCGATCGTATTTGGGGGGTAAATGAGCTTTTAGTGGCGAGTCGTAAAGATTACGTGAAATACACGGACTCTTTCTATACGCGTAGCCACGTAAGCTTTGACGAAGGTACAATTATTGTTGAAACTCAACAAGATCTGAATCGCTTACACAATGCGATTGTTCATACTTTATTGATGGGTTCCGATGCGAAAGGGATCGACTTATTCGCTTCTGGTGATGTACCGATTAGTACGCGTCCTTTCTTATTAGGTCAGGTTGTGGATAACAATGGTCAGCAAATTGCTAACCAAGTGATTGCAAGTAACTTTGCGACTTATTTAATCCAAAATAAATTACAAACTCGCCGCTTACAAAATGGTAACACTGTGCAATTTGTGGTGATCTCAATGATTGCAAACCACGTTGAAGTGCGTGCACAAAAATATATTCCATTAGTCCGTAAAGCCGCAGAACGCTATGGTATTGATGAAAGCTTGATTTTAGGTATTATGCAAACAGAATCCAGCTTCAACCCGTATGCGATCAGTTATGCGAATGCAATCGGCTTAATGCAAGTGGTACCAAGCACAGCAGGTCGCGATGTGTTTGCGATGAAAGGTAAAGGTGGACAACCATCTGCACGTTACCTTTATGATCCTGCAAATAACATTGATGCGGGTGTCTCTTACTTATGGATTCTGCAAAATCAATATTTAGATGGTATTACAAACCCTACCTCTAAACGTTTTGCAATGATTTCTGCCTACAACAGTGGTGCTGGTGCAGTATTACGCGTGTTCGATGAGGATAAAGATGAGGCGATCTATAAGATCAACCAGATGTATCCAGAACAAGTGTATCGTATCTTAACGACTGCACACCCATCCTCACAAGCAAGAAACTACTTGTTGAAAGTGGATGCGGCGCAGAAGAAATTCCGCGTAAGACGATAATTTCTACGATGAAATACAATGCCCGAAAGAATTTTCGGGCATTATTTTTTGAGAAAGTGCGGTTATTTTTGATTGAGTTTTACAAAATACGTTCTTTTTATAGTCGTTTTGGTTATTAACCACTCAAACACACCAACTTTTTCACTTTTTTTGAATTTAATTGTTGACCGATACCCGAAAAAATAGTTTAATACGCTCCGTTGTCAGGCAGTAGCCAATAACGATAACGCCTCGATAGCTCAGTCGGTAGAGCAGGGGATTGAAAATCCCCGTGTCGGTGGTTCGATTCCGCCTCGAGGCACCATTTCCTCCTTAGTTCAGTCGGTAGAACGGTGGACTGTTAATCCATATGTCGCAGGTTCGAGTCCCGCAGGAGGAGCCA
>CAKVVS010000220.1:0-2826 GCA_934834395.1 Parahaemophilus parainfluenzae
GAAATGCACTCTTCTTATTATATGCGGCAATTTATGCAAAAGGACAAGAAATCCACGATATTATCACTGGTGTATGTGAAACGGATTTCAGTGGCTATCCGGATTGCCGTGATGTGTTTATCAAATCCATGAATGTCACCCTTAATTTAGCCATGGATTATCCGTTCAATTTAAAAACACCGTTAATGTATCTTACCAAAGCACAAACTTGGGCTCTCGCAGATGAATTAGATGCTTTAGATTATGTTCGTCAACACAGCCACACTTGCTATGAAGGTGTTGAAGGGGGCTGTGGTGAATGTCCAAGCTGTCAATTACGTCATAAAGGTTTACAAGAATACCTGTCAATCAAAGCTGAGAATAAAAATGTTTAAAGTATCCAAAGAATTTAGTTTTGATATGGCCCACTTATTAGATGGTCATGATGGCAAATGCCAAAATCTACATGGTCATACCTATAAACTTCAAGTAGAAATAACGGGTCATTTAATTACTCATGGCGCAAAAAAATCAATGGTGATGGACTTCTCCGATTTAAAATCTATAGTGAAAAAATCTATTTTAGATCCCATGGATCATGCTTTTATCTACGATCAAACCAGTAAACGTGAAAGCAAAATTGCAATACTTCTAGAAGAATTGCAATCAAAAACCTTTGGTGTGAATTTTCGTAGTACCGCTGAAGAAATGGCTCGTTTTATTTTTCATCGTCTAAAATATGATGAAAAATTACCTATTTCTGCTATCCGATTATGGGAAACGCCAACATCATTTTGTGAATATCAGGAATAAGTGCGGTGGAAAAACGACCTATTTCAGAACCGTATTATAATATTGTTGAGATTTTTGAAAGCCTTCAAGGAGAAGGTTTTAATACCGGTATGCCCGCCATTTTTATTCGTTTTGGTAAATGCAATCTTGCCTGTCCTTGGTGTGATACTAATTATCATCAATTTAAACATTGGTCATTGTCACAAATTCTCAATAAAGTGCGGTCATTTTCTGCAAAGAATATTATTATCACGGGTGGTGAGCCGACCATTGTGCCTAAATTAGAAATTGTACTTAATCAATTAAAAAGTTTAGGTTATTTTTTAGCAATTGAAACTAATGGTCTTCGTAGTGTTCCTAGTCAAATCGATTTTATTGCCACTAGTCCAAAACGTCTATATGCGCATAAATACGAAAAGCGTTGTATTTCATTTGCACACGAAGTTCGTATTGTTGCTGATGACAATATTATTCCTTTTTGTGAAATGATTGAAAATAAAATTCAAGCAAAATATTACTATCTTTCTCCTTGTGAAGTTCATGGTAATATGAATCTATTAGAAACGATTACACAATTAGGAAAATTAAATCAAAGAACGAATAAACCCAGATGGCTATTAAGTTTACAAACACATAAATTAATTGGAATGGAATAGCTATCATTTCTCTGTTCTAGGTGCGGTTATCATGCATGTCAAACTTTAACTGCACTTGACTTCCATGTTATATCTCCTTTCTCTTGATATCTTTAATTTTATAAATGCCTTATTTTTTGATAAAATCACGCTAACTTTTTATAAATAAGTATTTAATTTTAAAAATGACTACAAATTATTCTGCTCAAGAAATTACGGTTCTGAAAGATCTCGAACCGGTGCAAATTCGCCCCGGCATGTACACGGACACGACTCGTCCAAATCATCTTGCACAAGAAGTTATTGATAACAGTGTGGACGAAGCCCTTGCGGGTTTTGCCACCAAAGTTGAAGTGATTTTACATGCGGATCAATCGCTTGAAGTCATTGATAATGGACGCGGGATGCCTGTGGATATTCACCCAACTGAAGGGGTTTCAGGTGTTGAAGTAATCTTAACCAAACTTCACGCTGGCGGTAAATTCTCGAATAAAAACTATGAATTCGCCGGTGGTTTACACGGGGTAGGGATTTCTGTCGTCAATGCCCTTTCTGAACGCGTTGATATTCAAGTTAAACGTAACGGCGAAGTGTATAAAATTGCCTTTGAAAATGGCGCAAAAGTAGAAGAATTAGAAGTTATTGGTACTTGTGGAAGACGTACAACCGGCACTACCGTTCACTTCAAACCGAATCCAAAATATTTTGATAGCAAGAATTTTTCTGTCAGCCGTTTACGCCACTTATTGCGTGCTAAAGCCGTGCTTTGTTCAGGCTTAGAAATTAAATTTGTCGATAAAGTGAATAACACCGAAGATGTGTGGTGCTATCAAGATGGTTTATCCGATTATTTAACCGAAGCGGTGAATGGTTTTGAAACCTTGCCTGAAAAACCTTTTGTTGGTGAATTTAAAGGCTCCACCGAAGCCGTAAGCTGGGCGTTACTTTGGTTACCAGAAGGTGGTGAGCTTATTGCAGAAAGCTATGTAAACTTGATTCCAACAGTACAAGGCGGAACACACGTAAATGGTCTTCGCCAAGGCTTGCTCAATGCCATGACTGAATATTGCGAATTCCGCAATAAATTACCACGTGGTGTGAAATTAACTGCAGACGACATTTGGGATCGCTGTGCTTATATTCTTTCACTCAAAATGCAGGATGCCCAATTTGCAGGGCAAACGAAAGAACGTTTATCTTCTCGTCAAAGTGCGGTCTTTGTTGCGGGTGTTTTAAAAGATGCCTTCAGTTTATGGCTAAACCAAAACGTACAAGATGCGGATCGCTTAGCTGAAATGGCGATCAGTTCTGCACAACGTCGTTTAAATGCTGCTAAAAAAGTCATCCGTAAAAAATTAGTCAGCGGTCCTGCTCTACCGGGTAAATTGGCAGATTGCGCATCACAAAATTTAGAAAAAAC
>CAKVVS010000221.1:0-2824 GCA_934834395.1 Parahaemophilus parainfluenzae
GCCTTATTCTAATTAATGCTGCCGTTAAAATTACTTGTTTAGGCAATCAGGTGACCTTTAGAGCACTGAATGCGAACGGCAAACAAGTGTTAAACGAAATTCACCCAGTATTAAGCCAACTCGGTACCGTAAGTGCGGTCAATTTTGAGAATGAATTTTCTGTACAATTTACGCCGCTAGACAATCAATTAGATGAAGACAGTAAATTACAAGCCGCAACCATTTTTGATGGACTTCGTGTAATTTCTAACCATTATCAACATAGCAGCACACCTGTCTTTTTAGGTGGTTTATTTGCTTATGATTTGGTGGCAAATTTTATTCCAATGCAAGGTGTTGAATTAAAAGATGATGGCATTAACTGCCCGGATTACAGTTTCTATCTCGCAGAAAACTTAATCACCATCGATCATCAAAGCCAACAAGCTACCTTAAAAAGCTTCTGTTTCAGCCAAGAAGAACAAGTGGAAGTCGCGAAAACGGCACTTTCTATTGCTCAAAAATTAAAAAATATTGATGGCGTATTTTCCATTAAAGCAGCAAGTGATGAGGTCAGCACTAACTTTGAAGATCCTGAATTTATCGGCATTGTCAAAGCATTAAAACATCATATTAATATTGGTGATGTGTTCCAAATCGTGCCATCTCGCCGTTTTTCATTAGCTTGCCCGAATACCCTTGCAAGTTATGCACAATTAAAACATAACAATCCAAGCCCTTATATGTTCTACATGAACGATGAGGATTTCATTTTATTCGGTGCTTCACCAGAAAGTGCGTTGAAATATGCACCGGACAATCGCCAATTAGAAATTTATCCAATTGCAGGTTCTCGCCCGCGTGGTTTTGATGCACATGGTAATATTGATCCAGAATTAGATGCACGTTTGGAATTAGAATTACGTCTTGATCATAAAGAGCAAGCCGAACATTTAATGTTGGTAGATTTAGCCCGTAATGATATTGCTCGTGTTTGCCAAAGCGGTACACGTAAAGTCGCCGAATTAATGCAAGTGGATCGCTATTCGCACATCATGCATTTGGTTTCTCGCGTGGTGGGTAAACTTCGTCCTGAACTTGATGCCTTACACGCTTATCAAGCTTGTATGAATATGGGGACGTTAACTGGTGCGCCTAAAATTAAAGCGATGCAGTTAATTTATCAATTTGAACAGCAAAAACGCCACAGCTACGGTGGTGCGGTCGGTTATCTCACCTCTGACGGCCGTTTTGATACCTGTATCGTGATTCGTTCTGCCTTTGTACAAAATGGCATTGCCCATATTCAAGCAGGTTGTGGTGAAGTATTAGATTCTGATCCTCAAATGGAAGCAGATGAAACTCGCCATAAAGCGGCTGCAGTGCTTAAAGCTATCAAACAAATCAATACCCAAGCAAAATAAGGACGATAAATTATGGCTAATATTCTCTTTTTAGATAATTTTGATTCATTCACTTATAACTTAGTGGATCAATTCCGTGTGCTTGGACATAACGTAAAAATTTATCGTAATGACACCAATTTAGAACAAGTGGTACAAGAAGCATTAAATACACCGGATACGATTCTTGCACTCTCTCCAGGACCAGGTACTCCGGCTGAAGCAGGTATCTTGCTCCCGCTCATTGAACGTTTAAAAAATGATGTGCCAATTATTGGTATTTGCTTAGGCCATCAAGCGCTTATTCAAGCCTTTGGTGGAGAGGTTGTACATGCAGGCGAAGTATTACATGGTAAAGTATCGCGCATTCAACACGATAACCAAGCCATGTTTAAAGATATTGCCAACCCAATGCCTGTGGCACGTTATCACTCTTTAATGGGTAAAAATCTGCCTGACGAATTTATTGTCAATGCCGATTACAATGGTATCGTGATGGCAATTCGTCATAAAACCTTGCCAATCTGTGCTTTCCAATTCCATCCAGAAAGCATCCTTACTGTGCAAGGTTCGAAATTATTACAACAATCTGTGGAATGGTTATTAAACAGAGATTAAGGAAGAAAAATGATTACCGTATATGGATTAAAAGAAGTGCTTGCACCTCGTCGTCAAGATATTGCTGAAGTAATTTATAACTGTTTAAACCTTGGTTTAGACATTCCTCGTGGAAAACATGCAATTCGTTTTTTATGTTTAGATAAAGAAGATTTTCTTTATCCTATCGATCGTAACGATGATTACACCGTTATTGAAATTAACCTGATGCAAGGTCGTATGGAAGGTACGAAAAAACGTTTAATCAAAATGCTCTTCAGCGAACTCGAATACAAAATTGGGATTAAATCTCACAACGTTGAAATTACGATTAAAGAACAACCTGCACACTGCTGGGGTTTCCGTGGTATGACTGGTGATGAAGCACGCGATTTAGATTACGATATTTACGTATAAAGGACGAGATTATGCAAACGGCTCAATTATTAGAACAACTTTACAACGGAAAAACACTTAACAAAGAAGAAAGTGCGGTCATTTTTAATGCCATTATGCAAGGCGAGCTCAATAACGAACAAATTGCTGCCATGCTGATAGCGTTAAAAGTACGTGGTGCCACCATCGATGAATTAAGTGGTGCGGTATCGGCATCCTTGCAAAATGCCAAATCATTCCCTCGTCCTGACTACCCTTTTGCGGATATTGTGGGGACTGGTGGTGATGGTCAAAACACGATTAATATTTCTACTGCGAGTGCGATTGTTGCAGCCTCGATGGGTGCCAAAGTAGCCAAACACGGTAACCGTAGCGTATCAAGCAAATCCGGTGCCAGTGATGTATTAACCGCTCTCGGTGTGAATGTCAACGTTACGCCAGAACAAGCT
>CAKVVS010000222.1:0-2822 GCA_934834395.1 Parahaemophilus parainfluenzae
CTTACAGCCACCGCAACGAATTGATTTTCTTCATCAAATACTTGTGAAAGTTTCTCTTCCACGCTGCCGAGGCTGATCATTTCACCGCCGACTTTAGCAAATCGAGAATAGCGATCCACAATGGTAATAAAGCCGTTATGATCGATATGGCCTTTATCGCCAGTTTTGTAATAACGTACACCGTCAATTTCAACAATCACTTCTGCTGTTTTTTCTGGTGCATTCAAATAACCTTTCATGACTTGTCCACCACCAATCAAGATCAAGCCATCTTCACCGACTGGTAATTCCTGCAAGCTTTCTGGATCGACAATTTTAATAATGGTGCCCGGTAATGGCATACCAACTGTACCGGCTTGATTGAAGGTAAATTCCTGTAAGGTTTCCGGATCCAGTAAATTAGGCATATTCACACTAGCCACTGGTGCTGTTTCAGTCGCACCATAACCTTCGTAAATTTCCAAGCCAAATTTAAGTTTAAAGGCTTCTTTTACATCTGCTTTCAATTTTTCGGCACCTGCAATAACCATACGCACGTTTTGTAGCATTAACGGATGGAATTTCTTATTGCGTACATACAATCTAAAGAAAGTTGAAGTCCCAAATAAAATACTCACCCGATGTCGAGCACACATTTTTCCTACTGTCGCTCCATCAGTCGGATCCGCCACACTCACCATTTTAATGCCTTCACACAATGGCAATAAGGTTGTCACGGTTAAGCCAAACGAGTGGAAAATTGGTAAGGAATTCAAAATCACATCATCTTTATGGAAATTTAATAATTCACCAATCTGTTTAATATTTGTCAGTAGATTTTTATGGCTTAATTCAATGCCTTTCGGATCACCTTCACTACCACTACTGAATAGGATGGTGGCATTATCTTCCAAGCTTACCTCTGCAAAGTAACGTAATTTAATCCACCATTGTGGCGCCAAAAACGCGGTTAAAAATGACCGCACTTTATTCGCTTTAGTGATCGATTTCCCTAAATTTTCCATAAAGAGGGCTTTATCAGCCACCACTTGGCTAAAGTCAAAACCTTTTGCGTTCAATTTATCCAAGAATTTTTCAGAGGTAATGACTTGCGAAATGTTGGCTTTTTTCAACGCTTTTTCCATCACTTCAGGGCTTAGCGTGTAGTTTAAATTTACCGGTACTTTGCCCATCACCATTAAGGTCATATTGATAATTGCCCCGATTGATGAACTTGGTAATAACACACCAACATTTTTTTCATTTCCTAAAGCCGCTTTTAAGATTTTTACAAACATCAACACGGCAGCAATAAATTTCAGGTTATTGAGTTTAGTGCCTTGCGCATCCACCACGGCTTCTTTGAATAAATTCGATTTTGCCGAATTCAACCAATGATGCATCAGCGGTTTACGTTTACTCATGACTTTTTCCCATACGGAGAAAGAAAGTTCGAGCACTTTTTGCTTCATCGCTGTCGCATCAATAAAGCCATGAATTGGTTTACCAAATGCTACTAAAATTTCACGTTTACCTTGGCGTTTAGTTAAATTCTTATAGAAAGAATCCGCACGAGAGAAGCTGCTACCCCATAATCCACGCAAATAGAAAGGAATAGTCGTCACATTCTCTAAATCTTTTAATACGTGCTCAAAGCCTTTTTGGAACTCATTGATTTGGCCGTTATAGCTGATATGACCTTCTGGGAATAAAGCTACCACTTCGCCACGCGCTAAATATTCACGAATAGTTTCAATAGATTCACGGCTTGAGCCTCCACCAATTGGGATCACTTTGAAAATACGGAAGAACCAAGTGAGATACCATTTGTTGTAAATTGGACGATACATCACAAATTTAATCGCACGCGGGCTAGCCGCTTGTAACACTAACCAGTCAATCCAGCTAATATGGTTACCTAATAACAACACACCACCACTTTGTGGAAGATTTTTTAAGCCATCCACATGAAAACGGTAATTCGCTTTTAACGCAAAGAGTAAGAATAAACGTGTAAATAAATGGGGTACTTTCGACATGGTATATAAACTTGCAGCAAAACATGCAGCAGAAGTCACTAAGAATAAACCTTGAGTCGAAACATTAAGTTGTACAAAAACAATACTTAATAGTAAAAAAACCACCATAAACACGTTTTGTACAAAGTTGTTACCTGCCATGATTTTGCCGCTGATTTTCTCCGGTGCAAAATACTGAATGGTCGCATTTAATGGCACGATCAATAAACCGCCAGAAAAACCAAAGACAAAAGAACAAAGTGCTAATACCACCCCACTTTGAGCTAGAGTTAAGAAGAATAACGACGCACAAATACCCAACGCACCAAGCGGCACAATACCTAACTCAACATGCAAACGAGAAGCACGTCCAGCAAGATATGAACCAAGCACTAGTCCTACGCCACTCACCGCTAGAATTGCTTGAATGACAACCGCATTATCTTCATTGAACATTGCTTTATAATGTGCAGGAAATGCCGCCACAATAATTTGTGACACGCCCCAAAACAGGCTTAGTCCAATGACACTCAACCAAATATTTTGATCAGCTTTTAATGTACGAACATTATCTTTTAAATACCCTAGAGAAAGGTATTTTCTCATATCAAACTGACCTTCTGTATTTTCAGCTTCTTGTTTAAAGAATGGAATTTTAAAAGCAAAATAGGCTTCTAGTGCACTCAGTAATACTAATGCTACACCTATCACCCAAACACTTTGTAATACTTCATTCGGGTCATCTGATGCCACATAATGCGCTTCAAAGAAGAAAGAAAAGGCAAAAGAACTAAATAGAATGGCCACAATGGTGAGTGCTTGAAT
>CAKVVS010000223.1:0-2791 GCA_934834395.1 Parahaemophilus parainfluenzae
ATATAGGTCGATTAGAACGAGATGAAACTAAAATAAGAACTGTATATGAACTGGGTGAAAAAATTCTCGAAGCACAAATTCAAGATCTAAAAAAATACTTAAGAATTTGATTTTAAATAAACTATTTCTCAAGTTTGGAATCTAGTTCACATTTTTTCATCAAGGAAAAAATTTTCTCTTGATACTGTACATCAATACAGATATAATCTAGCCAAATTTAGATAACTCTATTCAAGAAGGTTTTATATGGCAACTCAAGAAGAAAAGCAAAAAGCACTCGCGGCAGCACTTGGTCAAATTGAAAAGCAATTCGGTAAAGGCTCAATTATGAAATTGGGCGATACTCAAGCCCTTGATGTTGAATCTGTTTCAACGGGTTCTTTAGGTCTTGATGTCGCTCTTGGTATTGGTGGTTTACCAATGGGTCGTATTGTTGAAATTTTTGGACCTGAATCTTCTGGTAAAACAACCTTAACTTTATCTGTTATCGCTCAAGCTCAAAAAGTCGGTAAAACCTGTGCGTTTATCGATGCGGAGCATGCACTTGATCCTATTTATGCAGCAAAACTTGGCGTTGATGTGAAAGAACTTTTAGTTTCCCAACCTGACAATGGTGAACAAGCTCTTGAAATTTGTGATGCATTAGTTCGTTCTGGTGCTGTAGATGTGGTCATTGTGGACTCTGTTGCTGCTCTTACCCCGAAAGCTGAAATTGAAGGCGAAATGGGTGATTCACACATGGGTTTACAAGCACGTTTAATGTCTCAAGCACTACGTAAATTAACTGGTCAAATCAAAAATGCAAACTGCCTTGTTATCTTCATTAACCAAATTCGCATGAAAATTGGTGTCATGTTTGGTAACCCAGAAACTACAACTGGCGGTAATGCACTAAAATTCTACTCTTCTGTGCGTTTAGATATCCGTCGTACTGGTTCAGTTAAAGATGGAGATGAAGTCATTGGTAATGAAACTCGTGTTAAAGTAGTTAAAAACAAATTAGCCGCACCTTTCCGCCAAGTGGATTTCCAAATTCTTTACGGAGAAGGGATTTCCAAAGCTGGAGAATTAATTGAACTCGGTGTTAAACACAAACTTGTTGAGAAATCTGGTGCGTGGTATGCATATAACGGTGAAAAAATTGGTCAAGGTAAAGCTAATGCAATGAAATGGTTACATGAAAACCTTGCGAAATCAGACGAACTTGAAGCGAAGCTTCGTGCTGAATTAGTCGCTAACCCAGAACAAGCATTAATGGCTGATATTGAACAATCTACCGATGACGCAGAAAGTGATTTCTAATCACTAAAAGTGCGGTCAAAATTGACCGCACTTTTCATTTCAACCGTATTTCACCTAAAAGGAATTTCTATGTCTTCTCTTGCTTTAAGCTATGTCGTTAATTTACTTGCTCGACGTGAATATAGCGAATTTGAACTGCGCAATAAAATGCAGGAAAAAGCATTTACAGAAGATGAGATCGATGAAACGATTGCTTACTGCCAGAGAAAAAACTGGCAAAATGATAAACGATTTGCTGAAAATTACTTACACGCACGTTCACAACGTGGGTATGGTGCTAATCGTATTAAACAAGAATTACGTCAACTAAAAGGTCTATCTTCAGACGTAATAAATGAAGTTCTTGGAGAAAGTGAAATTAATTGGGCTGAAATCGCAGAAAAGGTTCTACGTAAAAAGTTTCCTAATTATGCAGAACCTCAACCAATCAAAAGCAAACAAAAAATTTGGCAGTATATGCTCTCTCATGGATTTTATTCTGAAGAATTTAGCGATTTTATCGGAAATGGAATAGAAGGCTGATGAGTCTAAAGAAATAAATCCCTAATACTGTAAAAATTAAGCAACCAACTAAATGACTCACTAAAACAAACAATCCATTTCCCCACTCTTCTTTAAAAAAGAGTTCTATTACTTCACCTGAAAAAGAAGAAAAGGTGGTAAGAGCACCGAGAAATCCTGTTACTAAGAATAATCGCCATTCAGGGCTAAATTGCGGGAAGGTCCAAAAGGCTGCTAGTAAAATCCCCATCAAAAAGCAGCCAATAAAATTAGCCACAAGTGTACCAAATGCAAGTGAACTAAACAGGGAATTAAGCCATAGACCTAATCCCCAGCGTAAAGAGGCTCCGATCGCTGCACCGGCACTAATCAGAAAAATTGACTGGAACATCTATTTAATACCAAAAATGTCTGCTAAATGTTTGGCCACTGCTTCGTCTTTATTGAACCCTATCTCTTCCAGTTCAGGACAAGCTTCTTTTAAACGAGAATCAGCATTTGCCATCACATAACCTTTACCAACCCAAGAAAGCATTTCAACATCATTCTGGCCATCGCCAAAAGCAATACAATCTTTTAATCCATAATTTCTATTTTCTAATAGATGAGCTAATGCATCACCTTTCGATACATTTTTGTTCATCACCTCTAAGCAAGTTACCGCTGAATAAACAATTGTGGTTTTATCCCCGAAATGTGTTCTAAGATAATCTTCTAATTCGATTAGATCTTTCGGATCATGAGCAATAAAAAATACTTTTTCAGTTCCTCTTCCATGATGCTTTATAAAATCAACAACTTCGTACATAAAACCCGAATCCTTATGATATTTTGCTAATTCAGGCACATCTATATTGATAAACCAACCATCATCTTGATAAGTATTGATACAAATCTTGGTACGATCAAAAGGAATTTTATATAACTCAAGCACGATTTCTTCTGGAAGACTATTGCTATAAATAAGGTTACCTTTTAGGTCGCGTAC
>CAKVVS010000224.1:0-2783 GCA_934834395.1 Parahaemophilus parainfluenzae
TGGCAGCAGTCTATTTCGATATTAATACCAAAATGAGCCAAGAGCTCCGTACCTTTGGGGCAAACTTTTATATTGGTGCGGCCAATGGTGGATTGATGAAAGAACACCAATTAAAGCAAATTCTGCACAATGCACCGGATAATTTCATTACCGCTGCCAGTCCTTATTTATATGGTGTTGCGCGAAGTGATTTAGAAAAAATCGTGATTATGGGCGTGTGGTTTGAAGATATGCATGTGCTTGCACCTTATTGGCAAATTACCGGCTCAGCCATTAATGTAAATTTTGATGATCGCAATGCCATGATTGGGAAAACCTTAGCGGAGCGACTCAATTTAGGTGTTGGAAGTAAATTAACTCTGTCTAAAAATGCGGTTGAAAAACATGAATTCACGATAAAAGGTATTATTGAGGCAGGTGATGCCACAGACAACATGCTAATCGTGAATTTAGAGTTTGCCCAAAATTGGTTGGATAAAGAAGGATTAGCAAACAACGCCTTACTCAATGTAAAAAATGAACAAGGTAATGTCGCACAATTTGCCCAAGACATTATGCAACATCAACCTGATTTGACTGCTCGACCGATTCGAAAAGTCTCTGCTTCAGAAGGACAGATTTTAGATAAAATCAAAGGATTGATGGGCTTAATCTCATTGGTCATTTTGATTCTCGCCACCCTTTGTGTGAACACAACGTTGATTGCAATTGTTGGTGAGCGAGCAAAAGAATTTGCACTACAAAAAGCCTTAGGTGCCAAACAAAGTGACATCATTAAACAGATTAGTACCGAGATTCTGATCATTGCACTTTGTGCAATTGTCGCGGGCCTGATTCTCGGCTACATCTTGGCACAATTACTTGGATTAACCGTATTCAAATCTTATATTGATATGCGTCTGCCAGTTATTCCAATTACTATCGTCTTATCGTTATTGGTTGCCTTTATTGCGGTGATTGTACCAACCAAACGAGCTTTAAATATTCAAACCGCAAATGTGTTAAAAGGGGAATAAAATGAGTGAATTTGTAATTGAAACGCAACATTTATATAAACGATTCGGGCAAGTCACTGCTTTAGAAGATATTAATATTCAAATTCGCCAAGGTGAATTTATTGCGATAATGGGTGCATCAGGTTCAGGTAAAACAACGCTGATGAATATTCTGACCGGCTTAGATACGGCTAGTGAAGGTAAAGTTATTCTAGATGGTGTCGATGCGGCACAATTGGATGAAATTGGTCGTCAGCGTTTCCGTGCAGAAAAAATTGGTCTAGTCTTCCAACAATTCCATTTGATCCCTTATTTGACCGCACTTGAAAATGTGATGCTCGCTCAGCACTATCACAGTGTGATTGATGAAGCAGCGGCTAAAGCAGTACTCGAACAAGTGGGATTGGGTCATCGTATTGATCACCGTCCAAGTCAACTTTCTGGGGGGGAACAACAACGGGTATGTATTGCTCGCGCATTAGTGAACCAACCACCCGTTATTTTTGCCGATGAACCTACGGGTAATCTCGACGAAAAAAATGAATCGCTTGTACTGGATTTACTACAAGAATTAAATCGCCAAGGTAGAACCATTGTGATGGTGACGCACAATCCAGAATTGGGTGAGTTAACCGATCGTGTTATTTATCTCCATCACGGAAAATTTGTAAAAGAGGAAATTCATGAAAAATAAATTCGTCAAACTACTAGCCATAAGTGCGGTCATTTTTGGCAGCGTTTCTTGTAAAGATGAAGTCGCTGCAATTGGTCAAAAAGCACCAGACATCGCTGCCTATGATTTACAAGGTAAAGAAGTGAAACTTGATGATTGGAAAGGCACTCGCTTACTGACATTCTGGTCTGAAACCTGTGGACGATGTGTCGCAGAATTAAAAGAATTCGAAAAATTAGCCGAAGCTAATCCAAATAAAGTTCAACTTATCGCCATTAATGTAGATGGCGATAAAGTGGATACCAAAGCCGTGGTCGCCAAACGTCAGCTTACGTTGCCGGTTATCAAAGACCAATTAAAAATCACAGCAGAACGTTATCAACTTATCGGTACGCCAACAAGTTTTGTGATTACACCTGAAGGTAATATTCAGGCTAAATATGAAGGCGCAATTCCCGCAGAAGATTTAGATAAATTATTTAAAGGCTAGCCAAAATGAAAAAACGAATTTACTTACTCTCTACACTTTTACCCGTTTTAGGCTTTTTATTTGCCCCTCCTGCCCTTTCTGCCGAAGCTGACTTAGTGAAAGCGGAAAAGGTATATAAACGCTCTTGTGCAACTTGTCATGGGAAACAAGGCGAAAAACCAGCAATGGGTGAGTCAAAAATTATTAATCAACTAAAACCAGAAGAAATTTCAACCGCACTTTCAGAACGAAAAGCGGGAAATATTACTGGTGCAGGAAGCCCTGCAAAACAACGTTTAAGTGAGCAAGATATTCATGATTTAAGTGAATATATTCAAACACTAAAATAGTTTTTGAATTTTTTTTAAACTAATTCTAAAATGTACGGTCTTAGAAGGGGCTTAGTTTTTATAAGCTAAGAAATTTTTTATATATCAATAAAGGATTGTTTATGAACAAATTTACTAAAATCAGTGCAACTGCATTATTTGCATTATTCTTAACTGCTTGTGATAAACCAGCAGATAAACCAGCTCCGGCAAAACCTGAAACTACTCAGCCAGCGCCAGAAGCTAAACAAGAAGCAGCAAAACCAGCTGAAGCAACGCCTGCTCAAGAACAAGCTGACTACAACAAATTACTTGAA
>CAKVVS010000225.1:0-2758 GCA_934834395.1 Parahaemophilus parainfluenzae
GCTCTAGACGGTATCGGCATGGGCGAAAATGGACAACTTTGGGGGGGCGAATGCCTACTCGTTGATTATCAGCATAGTCAATATTTAGGTGGTCTGCCTGCTGTTGCTCTACCAGGCGGCGATCTTGCTGCCAAACAACCTTGGCGCAACTGGCTGGCTCACCTGCATCAATTTGTGCCACAATGGCAAGACATTCTCACCCAAACCTGTATAGAACCGAATTGGCAAATACTAGTTAATGCCATCGAGCGAGGACTAAATTGTCCACCTATATCATCTGCGGGTCGTTTATTTGATGCCGTAGCTTATGATCTCGGTATTGCACCAACCATTGTTTCTTGGGAGGGCGAAGCGGCCTGTCATTTAGAAGCACTGGCAAATACCTCATCTTTGGCGACACAAGCACAAAGTGCGGTCAATATTCCAGTAAAAATGCCGCTTATCGGCAATAAACTGGATTTGGCTTATTTCTGGCAAAGTTGGTTAAATTACCATGCGCCTGCCGCAGATAAAGCCTTCGCCTTTCACTATGCTCTCGCCCAAGGTTTTGCTGAACTTGCGACAAATCAAGCACGAAAACACCAATGCCGTACCATCGTGCTATCCGGTGGTGTGATGCATAACCAACTGCTACGTCGTTTATTAAAAGAAAATTTGAGCGAATTCCATGTACTAAGTGCGCATAAACTACCAATGGGTGATGGCGGACTCAGTTTAGGTCAGGCGGTTATTGCCATGCATAGAAACTGATAATCTCTAATATTAAATATAAGAAAAAGAGTTAATCGAAAAGTAACGATTAACTCTTTTGTTTTGCATATATTTTTTTTCTTTTATATCGGAATACTGGAAAAGAAAACTAACAACAATGGTGGAAGAATATTCGTGACAAATCCGAATGAAATTGCAATTGGCGTGACTTCAATACCTCCTGCTTTTTGAATAATTGGCAAGGTGCAATCTATTGCTGTCGCCCCCGTAATCCCAATTGCCGTCGAACGGAAATGACGCATAAATAATGGGATGACAAATAAACTGACAATTTCACGGGATAAATCGTTAAAAAAGGCAATACTGCCCTGCACCGGTCCCCATGCATTGGTCAATACCACACTGGATAATGAATACCATCCCATTCCAGAGGCAAACGCCAGCCCTTGTGTAATTGGCATCGCCAAAACGAAAGCAGCAATGATACCGCCTAGTAATGAAGTAAACGTAAACACCATCCCTGTTTGGAAACCTCGTTTATTGAAAAGGGCCTCTTTTAAGGAAATACCGTTATTTCTTAACTGAATCCCCACAAAGAAAATCAGTACGATCAATACATACAGATTAATTCCAGTAGGCAACATGAGATAGGATTTGAATAAGAAACCACAAAGGGTGCCGATCACCACTGTGCCGGAAAGTTTGAGCGAGTCAATTAAGGAGTGCCAACGAGAATCAATTTTACCTTGTGATTTAAGTGGCTCAGCAGGGTTAAAGCGGTCGTAAAGCATTAAACCAATCATATTGGATCCCAAAATGATCGCCGATAGCGTCACCGCAGTTGTGCCAATAATAGGCAGTTTATGCTCTAAATCATCTAACTGACCAAGTAAATAGCCCATTAAGAAAAGAATAATGTAAAGCAAAAACATCACGATATGATTTATTTTTGCAATATAGGATTTATTATTGACCTTTAATAAATAACCTAACACCATCGGTATTAAGACAATTAATAAGCCATTTATCATATCCTGCATCATACATCTCCTTTCTTATTCCATTAGAGCTAGCATACCCCTTTTCTCCCCCTTTTTCAAAGCACATAAAAAAGTGCGGTCAAAATTGACCGCACTTTTAATCATCTAAAAATAAAACTGATTAGCCATTTACTTGGCGACGTGCTAACACCGCATCAGATAACTGTTTTAACACGATTTCTGTATCTTCCCAACCGATACAAGCATCAGTAATACTTTGTCCGTAAGTCTGCGCTTTACCATCGACTAAATCTTGACGACCTTCAACGATATGACTTTCTACCATGACACCAAAGATCTGCTTTGAACCACCTGCAATTTGTCGGCAAACATCTTCACAAACTTCCATTTGTTTTTTGAATTGTTTGCTACTATTTGCATGGCTGAAATCAACCATTACATGTGGAATACGACCTGATTTTTCGATCTCTGCACAAACTTTTGCAACGTCTTCTGCTTTATAGTTAGGACCTTTATCCCCACCACGTAAAATGATGTGGCAGTCTTCATTTCCTTTTGTTGAAACAATCGCCGAATGACCAAATTTTGTCACAGACAAGAAGTAATGCGAAGCTTCTGCCGCCCCCATTGCATCTAAGGCTACTTTTACGCCACCATTTGTGCCATTTTTAAAGCCTACCGCACAAGATAAGCCTGACGCTAATTCGCGGTGTACTTGAGATTCCGTTGTTCTCGCACCAATTGCGCCCCAGCTCATGAAATCAGCTACATATTGTGGTGTGATCATATCTAAGAACTCACCTGCTGACGGGACGCCTAAATTATTGATGTCAGATAATAATTTACGTGCAATACGTAAACCATCATTTAAACGATAGGTATCATTTAAATAAGGATCGTTAATTAAGCCTTTCCAACCTACTGTTGTACGCGGTTTTTCAAAGTAAACACGCATCACCACTTCAAGTGTATCTTTATATTCATCACGTAATACTTTTAAACGTTTCGCGTAATCTAATGCCGCTTTAGGATCATGAATAGAACAA
>CAKVVS010000226.1:0-2750 GCA_934834395.1 Parahaemophilus parainfluenzae
CAAGGCAAAAAAGCCTCATTTGGTACTTCCCGAGAAGATAAATTTAATATCCAAAATGACAATGGCTATGTGGGTAGTTTCTTAACGACATTAGGTTTTGCCCCAACTAAACTCAATAGCGATCAAGCTTTCGTGGAAATCAACCTTGAACAATTAGTAATGGAAAAACCGGAATACTTGTTCATTGCCCATTATCGTGATGAAAGTATTGCGCGCAAATGGGAAGCTGAGCCACTTTGGAAAGCCATTCCTGCCGTCAAAGCAAACCATGTTTACAGCGTTGACTCGGACATGTGGGCTCGTGGTCGTGGCTTAGAAGCGAGCAAAATTATGGCAAAACAAATTGAAGGTTTCCTGAAACAAAAATAATGATGAAGTCCACTTTCCGTTGGGGAGTTTCCCTTATCATTCTGGCTTTTCTATTATGGGGAAGCCTGTTTTTGTATTATCCCATCGAAATTCGACCGCTTGCAGCTTTACAAGCGCTCCTCCCCGATGGCGATGAAATTGCCAAAATTACGGTAACCGATTTACGCTTACCGCGCGCATTAGTTGGCATGATTTTAGGTGCCAATCTTGCGGTGGCGGGGGCGTTGTTACAAACCATTACGCGTAATCCACTAGCCTCCCCTACATTACTCAGCGTGAACTCAGGAGCCAGTCTTGCCATGGTGACCACCAGTGCGTTTAGCCCCTTGATTCTTTCTGGTTATAGCATTGCCTTAGTGGCCAGTATCGGTGGCGGTCTGAGTTGGTTTGTGGTGATGCTGATCAGCAACGGATGGAAAGACAACAGTGGGGATCGTAGCCGGGTGATTTTAGCGGGGATTGCTGTATCACTACTTTGTGCCGCCCTCACAAAATTGGTGCTCATTATCGCGGAAGATCATGCCTTCGGTATTATGAGTTGGCTAGCTGGCGGCATTGCACATGCTCGTTGGAATGAATTATTGACGTTATTTCCGTTCTTTATTTTGACCGCACTTTTCTGCCTGCTTTTTGCCAGTCGTTTGAATTTACTCAATTTAAGCGATGAATCTGCGCGTTCGTTAGGCATCAATCTCTTCCGTTTACGTTGGTACGCTAACATCATGGCGTTATTGATTGTAGGCTCAAGCGTGAGTGTTGCTGGCCCTGTGGCCTTTATTGGCTTACTCGTGCCCCACCTTGCCCGCTATTGGATTGGTTATGACTTGCGAAAATCGCTCCCTATGGCGATGTTACTCGGTGCAATTTTAATGCTCGCTGCAGATACCATTGCCCGTGCGGTCAACTTCCCTAGTGAAGTGCCTGCTGGTGCGGTACTTGCCTTAATCGGTGCCCCAGTCTTTGTATTATTTGCCAGAGGAAGACACTAATGCGAGCTTCTCATGTATCTTTTCGCGCTATCGGCTTTTATGTCGGCACGCTTAGTCTGATGGTACTACTCTTTGGATTGAGTATTCGCCTTGGCACTTACACGCTTTCCTTTGAGGAAATTTGGGCGGCCTTTCAGCCTGACGATAAAAACTATTTTACCTTGATGGAATATCGCCTACCCCGTGCAGTATTAGCGATTTTATTGGGCGGAGCCTTAGCGATTTCCGGTGTGCTAGTGCAAAGCGTAGTGCGCAATCCACTTGCCTCTCCCGATATTTTAGGGATTAACAATGCAGCCGGGTTGGTTGCTGTTTCGGTATTGATGTTCTTGCCAAACTTGGCATTTTACTGGATGCCAATTTTTGCCTTTTTAGGCGGCGTGCTCTCTTTTGTCATTTTATGGATCGTGTGCGGTTTTAACTTCCGCCCTATCAAAATGGCAATCATTGGGGTCGCACTTTCCGCATTGTGGGCAGCCATTAGTCATTATCTGATGCTTACCAATCCGGTCGAGATCAATACGGCAATGTTATGGCTCACAGGAAGCCTGTGGGGGCGCAGCTGGTCTTATTTGAATGTAGTATTGCCATGGTTAGTGGTATTGCTGCCCTTACCATTTATTTTCTGTCGCGATCTCGATACCCTTGGTTTAGGTGAAAACAAAGCCTCCACCTTGGGCGTAACCGTAAATAAAGTGCAAATTAGCGTTTTAGTGTTAGCGGTAGCTCTTTCCACTACAGCCGTGGCAATTTGTGGTCCGATTGCCTTTTTAGGCTTAGTTGCGCCGCATCTTGCTCGTCGTTTAGTCGGTGGCAGACATCGCACCCTATTACCGGCAGCCTTGATTATTGGCGCCCTCTTATTACAACTTTCGGATATTTTGGCGCGGGTGATTGACCCACCAACTGAACTGCCCGCAGGTATTCTGACCGCGATTATCGGTGCGCCATATTTCTTCTACTTATTGATGAGAACTAAATAATGAGCATTGAAATCAATAATTTATCTTTAGGTTATCAAGATAAACTCGTGGTTAAAAATCTGTCGCTAAAATTCCCGAAAAATAAAGTGATTGCGTTAATCGGCCCAAATGGTTGCTGTAAGTCCACCACATTAAAAGCGGTGGCTCGCTTGCTTAAACCGAAGCAAGGCTCAATCACCCATAAAGGTCAGGATATTTGGCAAAAAAGCCCTAAAGAATATGCCCAAGAATTGGCTTTTCTCCCGCAACAACACCTGGTACCAGAAGGGATTAAAGTACGCGAATTGATCGCTTACGGGCGTTCGCCTTACTTAAATCTTTGGGGAAAACTCAGTCAAAAAGATGAAGAATTGGTGACTTGGGCGATGGCACAAACGCAAACTGCCGAACTTGCTGAACAGTTAGTTTC
>CAKVVS010000227.1:0-2720 GCA_934834395.1 Parahaemophilus parainfluenzae
GCATAGTCTGCAAGTTGCCTTTGTGGCACAGGCTTTAGCCATTATTAAAAATCGCTTTTTTGGTGGTGAAGTCAATCCTGAACGTATTGCAGTGATGGCGATGTATCATGATACTTCTGAAATTTTTACTGGTGATTTGCCGACCCCAATTAAATATTTCAATTCTGAAATTACTCATGCTTACAAAGACATTGAAGCGGCTGCAGAATTGCATTTAATTAGTTTGCTTCCGACAGAATTACAAGACAGCTTCGCGCCATATTTAGACAGTGAACAATTTAGCCCTGAAGAAAAGCATCTAGTAAAACAAGCGGATTTGATTTGTGCTTATATTAAAGCTCAATTTGAATTAGAGCATGGTAACCATGAATTTAAAACAGCGAAAAAACGCTTAGAAAATTTAATGGAACAATGGCACAGTCAAGAAATGGATTATTTTTTACAGGTCTTTTTGCCGAGTTTTGGGCGTTCGATTGATGAGATCGCGTTATAGGCGAAAATAAAAAAGTGCGGTTAATTTTGACCGCACTTTTTTTTTCTAGGATTATTTCAATGTTGCTAAAATGATCTGTTCTGGATCCACGTGTAACCACACATCTTGTCCCACTTTCCAACCATCTTTGCTATGAATACTCGCACAAAATTCAATTGAGCTGTCCTTTATTTGCAAAATCGCTTCTTCATTCTGCATAGAAAGAATCGTCGCTTGGAAAAGGTTATTTTTTTCTTCTAATGGGGTGGTGCTAATTTTCACCCAAGGGGCTTTAAACATGACCATCACTTCTTTTTCAGTAATGAGTCTGAGGCGCTCAGCACTGCGCATTGTGATTGAAACATGTAATGGATGAGCTAAATCCTGAATGTTTACTGCAACAATGCAGCGGGAGTCCACAATATGTTGGCTTGCCACTTTCCCGAAAAATTGATTGCGCGCGCTACTTTGTAAGGAGAATTTTGCCGTTGCTGAAAGTAGGCTGTTTAGCGGGATCGTCTCATCTTGCAGAATATGGAATGCGTGCTCTTGTGTTTGTTCGAGCAAATCATAAAGCTGCAGTAAACGCTCAGCATAAGTGGTTAATGAAGTACCGCCCCCATTTTTCCCACCGATATTACGTTCTAAAAGCGGTTTGGGGCTGATTTTATTCATTGCCTCAAGGTGATCCCAAGCACTTTTATAGCTCACTTTAGCGTTTTTGGCCGCTTGGTTGATTGAGCCACATTCTTTAATTTCTTTTAAGAGGCGAACACGTTTTGGATCAATAAATAATTCTTGATGAAGTTTGATCGTCAGTAAAATTTCAGTTTGTTTCATCATCTCCTCCTAATACACAATTCTGTTTATTTTACTTGATCTTTAAGTTTTTCTGTATGCTTATTTAAAAATTCAAGTTATAATTTACTCGTAGTATATTTTTTTATATATAGTTTCATTTATATAGGAGATAAATAATGAAATTAACTAAATTTGCAACTGCACTTTTAATTGCAGGCATGGGCGTATCTTTTGCTGCATCAGCAAAAGTGACTGTGTTTGCAGCAGCTTCAATGACTGATGCGTTACAACAAATTGCGGATCAATACCAAACTGAAAAGCCAAATAATACCGTCGTTTTCTCTTTTGCTTCTTCTTCTACCCTTGCCAAACAAGTTGAAGAAGGTGCACCTGCAGACTTATTTATTTCAGCTAGCAACAAATGGATGAAATATTTATCAGATAAAAATCTCACTGTAAAAGAAACTGAAAAAGTATTAGCGGGTAATGAATTAGTGTTAATTGCGCCGGCTAAAAGTGCAGCTAATTCAGTGGATATTGCCAAAGGTGAATGGATTAAAGGCTTAAAAGACAGCTATTTATCTGTGGGTGATCCTGCACATGTTCCGGCAGGACAATATGCTGAAGAGTCATTAACCAAATTAAATTTATGGGATCAAGTTAAAGATAAATTAGCGCGTGCGAAAGACGTGCGTGGTGCATTAGCCTTAGTTGAACGCGCTGAAGCCCCTTATGGTATTGTGTATAGCACCGATGCTAAAGTGAGTAAAGACGTGAAAGCAGTAGGTGTATTCCCGAAAGACAGCTATAAACCAGTTGAATATCCCGTTGCGATTTTAAAAGATCATGACAATGCGGATACCCGTGATTTCCTTAATTACTTAGAATCAAGTGCAGCGAAAAAAATATTTGTTGAATATGGTTTCTCTGTGAAATAATGAGCTCAGACTTTATAAAGAAAGGACAGGAAACTGTCCTTTTTGTTATCTCTAAAGAAATTTCGTCATATCGAATATATACAAGGAAATATTTTGCTCTCTTGGTTTCAATTAAGCCCGATGGAATGGGATGCGATTCACTTAAGCATGAGTGTCGCATTGAGTTCTATGCTTTGGAGTTTGCCCTTCGCAATTTTTATTGCTTGGTTACTGGCTCGTAAGGAATTTTACGGTAAGTCTCTGATTACCGGGATTATTCATCTACCTTTGGTGTTACCGCCAGTGGTAATCGGCTATTTATTATTAGTCGCCATGGGGCGTAATGGTTTTATTGGTAAGTATTTATATCAATGGTTTGGTTTATCCTTTGGCTTTAGCTGGAAGGGAGCAGTATTAGCTTCCGCGGTGGTAGCATTTCCATTGGTCGTGCGGGCAATTCGTCTTTCCTTAGAAAGCATTGATTTTAAGTTAGAGCAAGCCGCACAAACGCTTGGTGCTTCGCCTTGGCG
>CAKVVS010000228.1:0-2697 GCA_934834395.1 Parahaemophilus parainfluenzae
CGTTATATGTGTTGGATTTAGATAAATTGACGGTATCGAATAACACGGCATTTGGGCAATTAGTGGGACAGCATGTTAATCCATATGCGTTCTGTGATTTGAATAAGCAACACAAAGCGGCGCAAGATGCGATTGACTGGGCTAAAAAACATCCGTATCAAGCAGTATTTTTACCTCAATTACCAAGTAAGCATCAAGATAGAAAACTGGCATTAAAAGAAGCAGAGGCAAAACTTGATGCACGTTTAGTTGAGCAAGACCGCTATTTTGCTAATCCTGAAAATAAAGCGAAATGGGAAAAAGAACGCCAAGATAACCTGGTGAATGAGCGATTTTGTTGGTGATTTTAAAAAAATTTAAAAATCTTAAGGTTGCTTAAGATTTCATTAAGATTTGTTGTGTTTAATAAGCATCAACAAGGCGGCAATGAGGATAATCCTTCGCTTTGAAATATGACTATTTATGCTTAATTTTATTTAGGAGAACATGATGAAAAAATTAGCTTTAGCAACCCTTTTAGCTTTATCTACTTCAGCAGCATTTGCTGGTTTTAATGGCAACACTGCACAAGGTGGCTTCCAAGGTGGTAACCAAGGTCAACAACTTACAGTTAAACAAGCATTATCTGCGAAAGATAATTCTATGATTACCTTAGTCGGTAACATCACTCAACAAATTGATGGTGATGAATATCTTTTCACTGATGGCACAGACCAAATCAAATTGGAAATTAAAAATCGCGTTTGGAATGGCTTAAATGTGGGACCTCAGGATAAAATCCGCGTTTACGGTAAATTGGATAATGACGCTTTTGAAAAAGCAGAGCTTGAAGTCATTAGCGTTGAAAAATCGCAATAATTCATATAATTTGAAGTGGTGGGCAAAAGCCCGCCATTTTTTGTTTTGAGAAAAGTAAAAGTGCGGTCAATATTATGCGAGTTTTATTAGTAGAAGACGATCCTCTCATCGGCAATGGTCTGCAAATTGGTTTAACGAAATCAGGCTTTATTGTAGATTGGTTTACCGATGGTCAAAGTGGATTAAATGCCTTAATCGGGGCGCCTTATGATGCGGTAGTATTGGATTTAACGCTGCCTAAACTGGATGGTTTGGATGTATTAAAACAATGGCGTTCAAATAATCAAGATGTGCCTGTATTGATTTTAACTGCACGTGATACATTGGATGAACGCATTAAAGGCATTCAACAAGGTGCCGATGATTATCTTTGTAAACCCTTTGCCTTGGCTGAAGTGGTGGTGCGATTACAAGCACTAATTCGTCGTCGTTATGGGCAAGTTAAACCTCAGATTGAGCATGGCAATGTCAAACTCGATCCTGCTCAACGTAAGGCTTGGTTGAATGAAGATGAAATTACATTAACCGGGCGTGAATATAAATTACTCGAACTTTTTATGCTGAATAAAGAGAGAGTACTTTCACGTGCGACCATTGAAGAAAAATTGTCAAATTGGGATGAAGAATTAAGTAGTGGTGCATTGGATGTACACATTTATAATTTACGTCAAAAATTAGGTAAACAATTTATTCGTACGGTACATGGCGTAGGCTATGCTTTAGGACAAGTTAATGAAAAATAAACGACTGAGTTTTCGTCTCTTAATCGGTTTAAGTTTGACCGTACTTTGCGTGTGGTGCATTGCCACGGCTGTTGCCTGGACGGTTGTCAAAAAAGAAGTAAAAGATGTGTTTAATGCACAGCAGGTGCTTTTTGCCGAGCGTTTGGCAACCTCTGATTTGAAAAATGTCTTATTGGATGAAAATGCTAATTTTCCACGTGGTGGATTTAAACCACAGAAACGTCATTATGATAATGATGCATTGGCCTTTGCCATATTTTCTAACAAAGGTGAAAGATTATTAACCGATGGTGATAATGGTGACAAATTTATTTTCCAAAATAAAACCGGATTTAGTAAAGAGCATATTTTAGATGATGACGATGAATGGTTGATTTATTGGCAACCTGTTGGTAATGGTGAATTGGTGATCGCCGTAGGTCAAGAGTTAGAATATCGTGAAGAGTTAGTCAATAAAATGGTTTTCAGCCAAACAGGAATTTGGTTTGCAGGATTACCAGTACTCTTATTGGTCGCGTTTATTGTGATTTATCGTGCATTAAAACCAATTAATCGATTGAGTCGAAACGTACAAGCTCGCCGACCAGGTGATGTATCGTTATTAGAAACCGATGATGTGCCAACAGAGATTTTACCGTTAGTCCAAAACTTAAATCAATTTTTCAAACGCACCAGTGAGCAGTTGGAACGGGAGCGTCGCTTTGTTTCTGATGCAGCGCATGAATTACGTAGTCCATTAGCGGCATTACGTATTCAAACAGAAGTCGCACAGTTGGCAGAAGATGATGCACAAACTCGTGAAACGGCCTTAGCGCATTTAACCCAAGGTATTGACCGAGCAACTCAATTAATCGAACAGCTTCTTACGCTTTCCCGATTAGATAATCTTAAAGAATTAAATCATCAGGAACCCATTGATTGGTCAGAAATTATTACCTCACTTATCGGTGAGTTATATTTCAGTGCTCAGCAACGTCAAATCGAATTGCAGTTTGAACATCAGGGAGATCCTGCCGTTAAGCAAGGGCAGCCATTATTACTTGCCCAAATGTTGAGAAACTTATTGGATAATGCCATAAAATATTGCCCTCAAGGC
>CAKVVS010000229.1:0-2695 GCA_934834395.1 Parahaemophilus parainfluenzae
GGCTTAACCGGACCGAAAGGTAAAGACGGTAAAGACGGTACATCTCTTAACATCACTACTGATAGAGGCACGCAAACTCTTGTTAATAAAGAAGTTGAAGCTGACGGTAAAGCACAACGTATCATTTATGTACCAACAGACAAAGATGGTAACCCTCTCAGAAGTGAAGATGGTAAAGAGATCAAACGTGAAGTTGCAACCATGGATGATGGTTTAACCTTCGTTGGTAATACTGAGGATACACACAAAGCAGCACTTGGTACTCAAGTGAACGTTACAGGTGCAAAAGCTAATGATGACTGGACCAAGTTTGATGCTGGTAAAAACATTATGACTAAAGTCGAAGGTAATACCATTACTGTGGGCTTAGCGAACGACTTAGACGTTAATAATGTAAATGTGGCTAACAACGTAACTGCTGGCAATGTAACTGCGACAGGCACAATCTCAGCACCAACAATCAAAGCTGGTGACACCACAATTAAAAATGGTGTAGTGACTAACTTAACACATCATATTGACAACCCAACAACCGTTGTGGATGACAAAGTGTTAAATATCACTGATGAGAAGAAAAAAGAAGCAGCAACAGTTCGTGATGTATTGAACTCAGGCTGGAACTTACAAGCAAATGGTAAAGCAGTTGATGCGGTAACTCACGGTAATACTGTGAACTTTGCAAATGGTAAAGGTATCACTGTTACAGCAGAGCCTAATAAAGATGGTACAACATCTAAAGTTAGCTTTGATGTGAACGTTGATAACGATACCATCACAGTGAACGATAAAGGCCAATTAGTATCGAATGGTTCAACCAACTTTAATGTTGCAACTAAAGATGGTGGAAACAAAGTTGCTAAGAAAGGCGGTAGCTCAACAGCGAAAATTACTAGCGGTAAAACAATCACTTATACTGCAGGTAAAAACATTGCAATTGAGCAAAATGGTGGCGACATCCTTGTTTCAACAACAGATGATGTAAACCATAACAGTGTAACCACTAAAGACTTAACAGTTAACAAAGGTGGTAACGTTGATATGGGCGGCAACCAAGTTCACAACGTGAAAGCAGGTACCAAAGATACTGATGCAGTGAACGTATCTCAATTGAAACAATCAGTTGGTGACGTACACAAACGTATCAATAAAGTAGGTAAAGAAGCACGTGGCGGTATCGCAGGTGCTAACGCAGCAGCAGGTTTACCACAAGTTTACATCCCAGGTAAATCAATGGTTGCTGCTTCTGCAGGTACTTTCAAAGGTGAAAGCGCTGTAGCAGTAGGTTACTCACGCTCAAGCGACAATGGTAAAGTTATCTTCAAACTTCAAGGTAACGCCAATACCCAAGGCGACGTAGGTGGCTCTGTGGGTGTAGGTTACCAATGGTAATTTAACTTTCCGTTAAAATAGATAAAAACCCAGCTTCGGCTGGGTTTTTTATTTTTAGAGGATGATTGTAGAAGAAGTGTGAAGTATATACGTTATATTGAATTTACTGATTGAATAGAGATTACTGCAATTTATATCTTAGGATTTCTACATATGCTCTTTAGCAAATCTCAAGTTTTCTTGGAAACGTTGTTTATCTCGTTCTGGAATAGTTGGATTGGCTAATAATTCTAAGCAGAGATCATAGCAAAGTTGATAGTTACCAACCCAATACGCACTAACCGCAAGTTCATCTTTTGCCTTCCATTCATAAACAGAGTGATCTACAAAGAGAATATCTTTATTTAAAGAAATACTCACTGCCGCACTCGCATAGATATAGGCGAGTTTGATTTTATCGTGAAGGCGTAATTGACGCGCCAAATGATAAAGGCTTTCAGCACGTTGTGGACGATATTCATAAGCGGCGAGTAAAAGATTTTGCACTTCATCTAATGGCGCATTTAATTCAATTTTTAATAGGGCAATTTGAAGAAGCGAATAATAAACTTCTTCATACCACCCCCCTAAATTTGCACGTTTAGCATACCACTCAATAGCCTTTTCGGGCATATCTGCATCACGATAAGATTGTGCGGTATAAAACGCATAGCGATCTTTAAGATCTTCATCTTCAGGTGAATAGAAGGCTTTTTCTAATACTTGAGCATCTTGGAAATATTTTTGTGGATTGTTGCTACGAGCCCCAAAACGACCACTAATCACATAATAATCACCAAAGATTTTTTGCTCCACAATCGTTTTTTTACGTTGCTCAACAAATTCATGTAATACGCCACGCCAGTAGAATGAACCGTCATTACGGAACATAAGCGTACGGAAATAAACATTTGCACCCGTTACGCTATTTGCCATGCGTAGATAATAGCGATCGCTCGTTAGTTCTTCAGGTAATACAAAGTTACCTTCAAAACGATCATCGGCATCGAAGATTAATACATAATCTGTTTTTCCTTGTGCATGTTGTAGTGCACAATTTCGGTTATGAGCAAAGTTAACCCATTCATCGTGATGAATTTCGCCTTGAATACCTTTTTCATCAAAGAATTGTTTGATAATGTCTGCGGTATTGTCGTCTGATCCTGTATCACTAATAACATAATAATCTAATGGAACATGAGTAATAATGTTCTCTAATGTATCTCGGATAATAGCAGATTCATTTTTGACAATCATATTCAAACAGATTGTTTTTTTATCAGTTCTTTGAGTCATTTTTATACTTTTCAGGGATGGGTTGTTAAGT
>CAKVVS010000230.1:0-2685 GCA_934834395.1 Parahaemophilus parainfluenzae
GCCCAATGATTTGTTGGTCCATGTCCATGACCAATATTCAATGGGTGAGAGATGGCTGCCGTAATAAAATCTTTGGCTGTTTTGACCGCACTTTTTAGAGGTGCCCCTTTGGCTAATTCTGCCGTTAAGCAAGCTGAAAAAGTACAGCCTGTGCCGTGAGTATGTGGAGTATTGAAACGCGGGCTTTCTAAAACAAAATGCTCACCATTTTGTAAAAGGATCCAATCTTGGCATTGCTGACTTTGTGAATTGAGCGAATGTCCGCCTTTAATAATCACATTCTTTGCGCCTTGTTTTTGCAAGTCTAACGCGGCTTGTTGAATACTGGCTGTATCAGAAATTTTAAAACCAGTTAAAGCTTCTGCCTCAGGAATATTTGGCGTAATCACATCGGCAAGTGGCAATAAATATTTGCTTAATGCCGAAACCGCTTGTTGTTGCAATAAAGGGGCTCCCCCTTTCGCAATCATGACAGGATCAAGAACTAATGTGCCGAATGGACGATGACTTAAGAAATCAGCAACACATTCAATAATATCTGCTGTACCAAGCATACCAATTTTGGCACTTGCAATCTGAAAGTCATTTTTGACCGCTTCTAGCTGTGCCTGAATTGTTTTCAGTGGAATGAGGTGAATATCAAATACCCCAAGCGTGTTTTGTGCAGTTACTGCAGTAATCACTGAGGTTCCAAATACACCTTGCATTTGAAAGGTTTTCAAATCTGCTTGAATGCCAGCGCCGCCGCCACTGTCCGAACCAGCAATAGTCAATGTTTGTGGAATGTTAGACATATTTCACCTCCGCGTTTTGTTCTATTAAATCAGGTGTTAAGGCTGCCAATTCATCAAGTAAGCGAATTTGGAATTTACCGACTTGCGTGGTTAAGTTTTTAGCCGCAAGCTCCCCTGCAACGGTGTAAGCGGCACAGGCTTCGACTGTCGCAGAAAAATGATTACCTTCATCAACGGCTAAAAATGCTGCACATACTGCACTTAATAAACAACCCGATGCAGTGACTTTTGGAAATAGCGGTGTACCATTATTGACTGTGACAGTTTGTTGTCCATCGCTGATGATATCGACCTCTCCACTAATTAATACCGTAGAGTCATAGCGTTGTGCAACACGTTGAGCGACTTTTTGTAGATTCGTTTTCCCTTGCCCCGCATCCACGCCTTTTGCTTGCCAGTCCTCACCTGCAATCGCCGCAAGTTCGCCGGCGTTACCTCGAATTAGGGCAAATTTTACTTCCGCTAATAACTGACGGACTGTTTCTTGTCGGTAACGAGTGATACCCACTCCAACCGGGTCAAGCACGACAGGAATGCCTATTGAATTAGCCATTTTTCCCGCTAGTAACATAGCATCTCGTTCTTTACCTATGAGAGTACCGATATTAATGACTAATGCTTGGCTGATTTTCGGTATTTCAACCATTTCTTCAATATTAGCAGACATCAATGGTGATGCTCCTAAAGCGAGCAAACCATTGGCGCTAAAATTTGCCGCAACAATATTGGTAATATTATGAATCAATGGATTCTGTTCACGAATTTTTGATAAATAAACTGATTTCATTTTACACCTTCATTTTTATGCTAAATCCAATCCCATTTGCCAAAATCCGATTTCCATTCGAGTGGCAGTGGTAAAAATCTGTTGAATATTAGTTAACTGAGAATCATTAAGTGGCTCACAAAGTGCGGTAAGAAAATCAACAGTTTCTTGTGCGGCTTGTTGATATTCTGGTGCAGAGTATGCGTCAATCCATGCTTGATAAGGATTGCTTGATAGTTTTGGATAATTTTCTGTGATGTAGCGGGCGACTTGTGCGTAACCTAAAGCGCAAGGCGTAACTGCTGCATAAAGTTCTGGTAAGCCGCCCGTCATTCCACAATCAAGCAAGTAGCGTGTATAGGAAATGCATGCCGCACTTTCTGGTATTTGGAATATTTCCTGCTCACTGATTTTCCATTGACGACAGTAATCCAAATGTAATTGGATTTCTTGGCAAAGAATGTCGAGCGTTTTACGCGGCATGGCCATTTCGGCAAAATTTCTTGCCTTGAACACGCCTAAGGCAAAAGCACGGCTATAATGGAAAAGATAGATGTAATCTTGTTTTAAATAGTGTTGAAAACAAGCTTTTGGCAAGGTGCCTTTTGCAAGTTGTTGTACAAATTCATGCTCAACATATTGCTTCCAATAAGGTTGCGCTTGCTGAATTAGTTGGTTAATCATCATTTTCCCTTACTGTAATTCGATGGCATAGTCTTTCAATTCTAGTGCTTTTGGAATCAAGCCTTTTTGATGCATAAACTCCGCCATTTGTTGATAACGTTTGGCATCCAATTGACGAGGTTTAGCTGCTAGTAAAGGCAAGGTATCTTTCCACGCTAATTGATTTAATTCTGTATTGAGTTCTTTTGGCTTATGGTTCGCAAAAGCTTGCCATGCTTCATCTGGATGGCTTTGTAGATAGGTTGTGGCTTGTTCAAGTGCGGTTAAAAAAGCAGAAATTTTTTTAGAGGCAAGATTGTTTCTGTTTGCCACTAAAATCAATTCATCATAAACCGGCACGCCATATTGTTCAGGGAAAAATGCCACGCCTTCTTGTTTTTCTAAATGGATCTGATTCAGTTCGAAATTACGAAATGCTCCGATGACCGCATCGACTTGCCC
>CAKVVS010000231.1:0-2684 GCA_934834395.1 Parahaemophilus parainfluenzae
TATTCTTTCACGCACGGATTGGATTGTTCCAAGCATCGGCGCAAAAGGCTTCTGGGTAGCCTTTATCATTGCCTTAACCATTGCCGCCGCTTTACTCTTTATACGTATGCGAAAAATCCAATCACAACCTGATGAAGCCATCATTCAACAGTTAGAAAGATTGAAGTAGTTAAAGTAAAAAGTGCGGTCAATTTTGACCGCACTTTTTTACTCTTTAGCCCAAGGCCGTTCATTACCATACATTTCAATATTCTTTTGACACAATATCTTCAATATTTCTGAAGAAAGCTCATTATTATATTGGTCAGATAACAATAATTCTGGAAATAAGCCTCTTACATTAATGAACTTATCAAAATCAACTACATAATGTACCGTATATTTTCCCGTAGTTTGTCCTTTTAATCCTAAATCTTTCAGCTTTTTGTAGACAACACGATCATTCTCTAATCCTGAATACCAACTTTGAGCGATCATTAAAGCGATATTTTTAGGCAATGCGTAACAATTGGTATCAATATGATGTCCTAATATATCAAGATCATATTCTAATGTTTTTTGATGCTCGCCCAAGTTAATAGATAATTGAACACTTCCTCTTGGTCTCCAATTTCCTAATGATTGAAAATCATCTCGACAAATAAATGCTCCATCTGACAAATAGAAAGATCTTAATGAATATACAAAATCTGCACCAGTGTTTAATTCATCGACAATTGTCTCGACATGATTTTTAGTAATTCGATTGTCATCATCCAAATAGCAAATTATATCTTCAGATACTAAAAATGGTGCAATAGCATTGATAGAACTATTAAGCATTAAATTCTTACCTGTATTCATTGGTAAGTAAATTGGGATAACATTAGGATATTTATCTAAAATTGCTTTCGCTTTATGCCAAAATATCTCACCATCGACAAAAACATAATGTTTACAGGAATACGACTGATTTTGAACACTGAGTATCGTTTGTTCTAGCTCAGCTCGTCCAATAGTTGAAGTTATTATCGCTACACTTGGCTGAGTCATAATTCTAAAACCATATAATCACTCTACATCACTACCACATCAAACTGTTCTTGGTTGTAGTACTGCTCTGTTTTGACTTGAACCTGTTTGCTGATGAACATTTCGATCTCTGGCAATAAACCGTGCGATTCTTCTTTGATTAAGTAATCTGCCACTGCTGGAGAGGCATAAACCACAAATTGTTCACTCGAGAATAAGTGGTTGACGCGAATGATCTCACGCATAATTTCATAACATACCGTTTCAACGGTTTTCACGCGTCCACGACCTTGGCAAGTTGGGCATTCATCACACAAAACGTGCTCTAAACTTTCACGTGTGCGTTTACGGGTCATTTCCACTAAACCAAGTTGAGTAAAACCATTCACATTCGTTTTTACGCGATCTTTCGATAGGGCCTCTTCCAAGGATTCAATCACGCGATTGCGATGCTCATCGGTTTGCATATCAATAAAATCAATAATGATAATACCGCCTAAATTACGCAGTTGTAACTGCTGTGCAATGGCTTTAGTAGCTTCAATATTGGTGTTAAAAATTGTTTCATCTAAATTTCGATGACCAACGAATGCACCTGTATTGATATCAATGGTCGTCATGGCTTCAGTTTGCTCAATAATGAGATAGCCGCCCGATTTTAAATTCACACGTTTCTCTAAGGCATTTTGAATACCACGTTCTACACCATAAATATCAAAAATCGGCTGATTGCCCGTATAAAGCATTAATTTTTCACTTAATTCAGGCATGAATTCATCGGTAAATTCTCTAACCTCGTTAAAACAAAGTTTGGAATCGATATGAATTTTCTCTAAATTAGCACCGATAAAATCACGCAAAATACGTTGCGGCAATGCGGGTTCGCCATAAATTTTAGAACGGGTTGGATATTTGCCTTTACGCTCAAGCACTTTACGCCATAAACGTTTTAAAAATTCCGCATCTTGGCGTAACTCTTCTTCCGTTGCGCCTTCGGTAGCTGTACGGACAATAAAGCCACCTAACTCATCACAAAAAGGCTCAACCAGTGCTTTTAATCTTGCGCGCTCTTCTTCGCTTTCAATACGTTGTGACACACCAACATGACTATTTTCCGGCATAAAGACAAGATAGCGAGAAGGTAATGTAATATCCGTGGTTAATCTTGCGCCTTTTGTGCCCAAAGGATCTTTCACCACTTGTACCACGATATCCTGCCCTTCGCGTACGAGTTCAGAAATGCTTTTTGCTCGAAATTGCTTTTGTTCGTTCACATCCACGCATTCGGTATGTGAAACAATATCGGAAGCATGCAAAAATGCTGCTTTTTCTAAACCGATATCTACAAAAGCGGACTGCATCCCTGGTAAAACACGGGTTACTCGTCCTTTATAAATATTCCCCACAATGCCACGTTTGGCCTGACGTTCAATATGAACTTCTTTTAAAACACCCGTTTCCACCAGCGCAACGCGGGTTTCATTGGGCGTAACATTCATTAATAATTCAACAGAATCCATTTTTTCGACCTTAGTTTTAATGATATTAGTCTATCGAAAAGGAAAATAGAATAATAGACCTAAATAAGGTAAAATATGACCTTTCTCAAATTTTCATGACTTATTTTGGGGCATTTAATGTTTGGTTTAGACCCAACACTTATTACTTTTAGT
>CAKVVS010000232.1:0-2678 GCA_934834395.1 Parahaemophilus parainfluenzae
GCGTGCCACGTCGCCAAATCATTTTCAAACACATTATTCCAAATGTATTGGGCTTAGTAGCAGTTTATGCCTCACTTGAAGTGCCTGGACTCATTCTATTTGAATCATTCTTAAGCTTCTTAGGATTAGGTACACAAGAACCGATGAGCAGTTGGGGCGCGCTATTAAGTGATGGGGCTGCGCAAATGGAAGTGTCGCCTTGGCTATTAATTTTCCCGGCATTTTTCCTTTGCCTTACCCTATTTTGTTTTAACTTTATCGGTGACGGGTTGCGTGATGCACTCGATCCGAAAGATAGATAGGAGCGAATCATGAATCCTTTATTAGATGTAAAAAATCTCTACGTTCGCTTCAAAACACCTGATGGCGTTGTCACAGCAGTAAATGACTTAAACTTCACGCTCAATGCGGGGAGCACGCTCGGCATCGTGGGTGAAAGTGGTTCAGGCAAATCACAAACTGCCTTTGCTTTAATGGGCTTATTGGCGGCCAATGGTACAGTGGAAGGTTCCGCCATTTTTGAAGGAAAAGAATTGGTTAATTTACCAAAGGCCGAATTGAATAAAATCCGAGCCGAACAAATTTCCATGATTTTCCAAGATCCCATGACATCGCTAAACCCTTACATGAAAATCGGTGAGCAGCTTATGGAAGTGCTGCAGTTGCACAAAGGCTATGATAAACAAACTGCCTTTGCTGAGTCGGTGAAAATGCTGGATGCGGTCAAAATGCCGGAAGCTAAAAAACGCATGGGCATGTATCCGCACGAATTTTCAGGCGGTATGCGTCAACGGGTTATGATTGCAATGGCCTTATTATGTCGTCCAAAACTACTGATTGCTGATGAGCCCACCACTGCTTTGGATGTGACCGTTCAAGCGCAAATCATGACTTTATTAAATGAGTTAAAACGTGAATTTAATACCGCAATTATTATGATTACCCATGATCTTGGTGTGGTAGCAGGTATTTGCGATCAAGTCATGGTGATGTATGCTGGACGAACCATGGAATACGGCACAGCGGAACAAATTTTCTATCATCCGACTCATCCTTATTCCATTGGCTTAATGGATGCAATTCCTCGCTTAGACGGCAATGAGGAACACTTGGTAACCATTCCTGGCAATCCACCAAATTTGTTACATTTGCCAAAAGGTTGTCCATTCTCACCACGTTGCCAATTTGCTACCGAACAATGCCAAACTGCGCCAAAACTGACCGCATTTAATGAAGGTCAGTTACGCAATTGTTGGTTACCCGTGGAGAAATTTACCCTATGACAGTTTCAAATAACAAAGAATTACTCCTTGAAGTCAATCACTTAGGCGTTAGTTTTAAAATTAAAAATGATAAATCCCTTTTCTTCGCCAAACCACAAACCTTAAAAGCGGTAAAGGATGTTTCCTTTAAGCTTTATGAAGGTGAAACCCTCGGTGTAGTAGGTGAATCGGGTTGTGGTAAATCCACGCTTGCACGTGCTATCATCGGCTTAGTCGAAGCGAGTGAAGGGGAAATCTTGTGGCTTGGTAAAAATTTACGAAAACAATCAGCTAAACAATGGAAAGATACTCGTAAAGATATTCAAATGATTTTCCAAGATCCACTCGCCTCTCTTAATCCGCGAATGAACATTGGCGAAATCATTGCAGAACCATTGAAAATCTACCAACCGCACTTAAGTGCTGCTGAAGTGAAAGAAAAAGTGCAAGCTATGATGTTGAAAGTCGGGCTTTTACCGAACTTGATTAACCGCTATCCGCATGAATTTTCTGGTGGTCAATGCCAGCGTATCGGTATTGCGCGCGCGTTAATTATTGAGCCGAAAATGATCATTTGTGATGAGCCCGTTTCTGCGTTAGATGTGTCGATTCAGGCTCAAGTGGTGAATTTATTGAAATCCCTACAAAAAGAAATGGGGCTTTCCTTAATTTTCATCGCTCATGATTTAGCGGTGGTAAAACATATTTCTGACCGCGTATTGGTGATGTATTTAGGTAATGCCATGGAATTAGGCAGCGATGAGGAAGTATATAACAATACCAAACATCCTTATACCAAAGCCTTAATGTCTGCAGTTCCAATTCCCGATCCAAAATTGGAACGCAATAAGTCTATCGAATTACTTGAAGGCGAGCTACCTTCGCCAATTAATCCACCGTCTGGTTGTGTGTTCCGTACTCGCTGCCTAAAAGCCGATGAAAATTGTGCGAAACAAAAACCACCTTTCACCAGCCAAAACAACAGCCATTTTGTGGCTTGTTTGAAAGTCTTATAAAACAAAAAGTGCGGTTAAAATTCACCGCACTTTTACTTTTACAATTCTAACTTTTCTTCGATTACTTTAGCCAAATCATCTAACATCGCATAACGTTTACGATACATAGAACGCTTCTTACTCGGCACATCATCAAGATTTCTATCTATTTCTAAAGGTAATTCCCAATAGTCTTTCAACTGTCCACCTGATTCAGCAAAAATCGCATCATAATCTACAACATAATGAGAACTTTGAATAAAACGCGATTTATTTTGATATTTTTGAGGAATGCCTAATAACGTTTTGAAACCTAATGCTTTCGTCAATGCTTTCATCGCTTCTACCATCAAATAAGCAGGGCGTAAACCATGGCACGTTTTTGTCAATTGCTTCACCATCTCTTTGGAACCTTCAAAAT
>CAKVVS010000233.1:0-2664 GCA_934834395.1 Parahaemophilus parainfluenzae
CAAGAAAGAATGAAAGCCGCTCGTCGCCCTTTATTGATGCAGGCAAAAGATTTCCACTGGACGTTTGTTGAAGAAGGATTGAAGCTCTCATTTTATTTGCCGGCAGGGAGTTATGCCACTGCATTGGTGCGAGAGTTAGTGAATATTAAGGAAGAAGAATAATGCGAATTTTAGTCAGCAATGATGACGGTTTTCACGCCGAAGGGATTCAAGTTTTAGCGAAAGAATTACGAAAAATTGCCGATGTGGTGATTGTCGCGCCTGATCGTAATCGTAGCGCGGCATCAAGCTCATTAACGCTTGTTGAGCCGCTTCGCCCGCGTCATTTAGACAGCGGTGATTATTGCGTGAACGGCACCCCGGCTGATTGTGTGCATTTGGCATTAAACGGTTTTTTATCAGGACAAGTTGATCTTGTGGTATCAGGTATTAATGCCGGTTGTAACATGGGTGATGATACCTTGTATTCAGGCACCTTGGCTGCAGCATTGGAAGGCCGACATTTAGGGTTGCCAGCTATTGCGGTATCTTTAGATGGTCGTTTGCATTATGAAACAGCAGCTCGTGTAGTGTGCGATTTAATTCCGAAATTACATCCTCAATTATTGAATAAACGCGAAGTGATCAATATCAATGTGCCAGATTTGCCTTACGAAGAGCTTAAAGGCATCAAAGTCTGTCATTTAGGCTATCGCTCATCCGCTGCGGAAGTGATTAAACAAGAAGATCCTCGTGGCGAAAATATTTATTGGATTGGACCATCAGGCTTGCCAGAATATGATGGTGAAGGTACAGATTTCCATGCGGTAAAAAATGGTTATGTTGCCATTACGCCAATTCAAGCGGATCTTACGGCTCATCAGTCAATTGCTGCTTTACAAGATTGGCTGGAAAGTGAATAATGTGCCGTTTTGAAACGAATTTTCCCTATTGAAGCAATAAAGGATAAGTGAATGAATATTTTTGGTGCGATGTATGATAAAACAATGCAATGGTCAAAACATCGCTTTGCCGTGTTTTGGTTATCCTTTGTAAGTTTTATTGAGGCTATTTTCTTCCCTGTTCCACCGGATGTGATGTTGATTCCGATGTCAATGTCAAAACCGAAAAGTGCATTTCGTTTTGCACTTTATACCACGATTGCTTCGGTTGTCGGTGGAATGATTGGCTATGCTATTGGTTACTATGCCTTTGATTGGGTACAAGGTTATATTCAACAATGGGGCTACCAAGCTGCTTGGGAACAGGCCATGGCGTGGTTTAAAGAATGGGGCGTGTTAGTGGTCTTTGTTGCCGGTTTTAGTCCTATTCCTTATAAAGTTTTCACGATTTGTGCCGGTGTGATGCAAATGGCGTTTATTCCCTTTGTGATAACCGCATTTGTATCGCGTTTTGCTCGTTTTATTTTAGTCGCAAAACTTGCCGCATGGGGCGGAGAGAAATTTGCCGCGAAATTACGTAAATCTATTGAAATTATTGGTTGGAGTGTGGTTGCTCTGGCTGTGATTGCTTATCTTATTTTAAAATAACAGGATGACCTTTTTTATGAATAAATTACTCTTAATTATCTCGAGTGCATTGCTGATCTCAGCTTGTACAGGAGAACCACAAAAACAAGATCCCGATGCATTACCTAATGGTATTATGCAACCCGTAGAAGGAACGGGAGCGGTTGCCGGTGGTAGCTTTATGCCGGAAATTGAAAAGAATTCGATGCCAAATCAAATGAAATAAATTTAATGTTAAAGGAAGAATAAATGAAAAAATCGTTTTTATTGCTCCCTGTGAGTATCGCTATTTTAACGGCTTGTAGTTCAAATAGCCCGGCACCAATCGAAAATGTGGATGGCACACTTTCTCCAGGTGTAATGCAACCTGTTGATAATAACTCTAGCGGTACATGGCAGCCAGAAATCCAACAAAATACCATGCCAAGTACAATGGGCAGCAGCGTGCCAACGGGAACTCAAACACCACAGCCAAGTTTCCAACCAACTTACCAACCGGTACAACAGCCAGCAGCAACTCAACCACAGCCTGCTCCAGCACCGGTTCAACCGCAAACTAAAACGGTAACTAAAACAGTTTCTGATTGTACCAGCTCAGGTGCAATCAACGTGCCACGTAATCGTAATCCAAATACCAATGCACCAGATTACAGCCAAATTCAAAAAGGTTCATACAAAGGAAACACCTATAAAGTAAACAAAGGCGATACCATGTTCTTAATCGCTTACTTAACAGGTATGGACGTAAAAGATTTGGCAAGCATGAACAATATGAAAGAGCCTTACAGCTTAAGCGTGGGTCAAACATTAAAAATTTCAAATTGTTCAACAAAAACAATCACTACAACGGTTCCAGTGAAAACTACCGCACCAGCGGCACCTGCTGAGCCAGAAGTGACTTATACACCAGGTGCAAATGGCACACAAATTGGTTCTGATGGTACGGTAATTGGTCCGATTAAATCAGGTGTGGGTAACGGTGAACCTTCAAAACCAGTTTTCACAAACAATACACCTAGCACACCAGCAACGACGACAACACAAGTGGAAACCACAAACAATACTCCCGTTAATGCAAACGTTGTAGCACCAGTGGCATCGAATGTAGCATGGCAATGGCCAACACAAGGCAACGTGATCCAAGGTTTCTCTAACT
>CAKVVS010000234.1:0-2653 GCA_934834395.1 Parahaemophilus parainfluenzae
TTACCTTGCACCCAGCCTGCCATTTGCGTTTGTGCCGCTTTACGAGCATTGTTTAACACCGCGCCTTTCTCTGCTACATCAAATTGTGAATATTGGTTACGTGATACCCCACCTGCACTTGGTGTTTGAATATTTACCTGCGGTAAACCATTGCCGGTTTGAAGTACGGTAGGTTGTTGATTACCCGGTGCAGATTTATCAGCACGAATGGCCATATCTTCTGCATGAACAGAAGGCGATAAGAAGACAAAGCCTAATGCCAACATTAAGCTAAAATGAATAGGATTAAGTGAAAGTGCGGTTGAAAACAATCCTGTTTTTTCTTGTTCTGAGCTCACATTTTCACTTTGCGCTTTACCTTGAGATTTTGCCAACTCAGAGACCACCACAAGCTGGTTTAATACACGGCTAAAAATCACTTTATAATGACGTTTATTCATTTTTTAATTTCCTTTAAAGTTTTAAATTCTGTTTGGTTTTAATCAATTTATTCATCTAAAAGCGTGAGCATTAAAAACGGTAGCTCACATTAAATCCGGTTGTCACATGACTGGTTCTAAATCCTTCCGGTTTTTTAATTGGGACGCCCACAAAATAATCATAGTTAATGCCCCATAATTTACCGCGAAGTCCAATTGCACCACCCATTAAGCTATCACCAATTTGAAGCTCTTCTTGGCTAGAATGCACCTTACCTCGGTCAATCCCTAAATAAAGCTCATGTCCTTTATTAGCAATATCCCAACCCAACTCATTTCGCCATAACCAACCTTTTTCACCGGAAAGTGATAGCTCGCCATCAAACCCTCGCACGGTATAACGACCACCAATACTAAATTTATCTTGTTGTGTTAAAGGTGTACCGTTCCATTGTCCACTCCAGCTGGTGTTAAAGCGGAAAGGTTGATTGCCGATAGTGAAAGGATAGGTAAAATCAATGCCTGCAGTAAAAATCTGCATGCGAGAAGTGCCTTCACCAAATTCCTCTTCCGGAGCAGGTAAGGCTTTATTCCCACCCGTACCACGTTTATAGTTCGCAAACAGTTGTAACACTGTTTCGCCAATGTATTGGGTGTGATTAAGCCCCACTTCCCAACCAGCTGTTCGACGACGTTGCACTTCTATTTCGGTGTCATTGATGTAGTTATGGGATTTTTTCGTCCATAACGCGGCATTCACATAGGTTTTGTGAAGACTTCCACGAGATAATAAGCGACTTAAATTCGCTTTCATTTGTTGGCTTTCACCCGAATAGGTATAAGACTCAAACGCGCCTGCTACCGTTTGGTGATAAGAATATTTTGAACCGGAAAGCGTTAAGAGATAGTTCTTCCAAGGAATAGAATAATAGAGACTGACATTTTTACTGCCATAATCGCCTTCCGCATCATCGCTATCACGTTTAAAGCTGCGTGTGCCACTGATATAGAACATATCATTAAGTGTTAGCACGTTATCCCAAGAAAACGTAGCTGAACCTTGTAAACGACCCGTAGCTTTACTGCCTGAATCATCTAATCCTAAGGTTAAATGAAAAGGTAAGCTTTGCTTATAAGCAATCACCACGTCTGTTTCACCTACTGCATCCGTTGGCACAAGCTCCATATTCGCATCAGCACTCGGTACACGTTTTAAGTTTTCTAAACCTTGTTCAATATTGCGAATATTTAATATATCCCCCTGCGCCATTGGCATGGCAAACCATAAGGTACCACGGGTGGCAAACGGAATCGCACTTTGGTCTTGTAATTGAATACGACCTACTTTACCCGGAATCACAGTGAGTACGAGCATACCTGAACGTAAATCCTGTGGCTCCACCACCACGCGTGTCGTGACATAACCAAAATCAATTAAACGATTTTGAATACGGCGAAGTAAGACATTAATCCCCTCCGAGCCAATACAAGCCGGCAGCGCAAAATCACGCTCAGCATAAACTGACTTTAATGCCCAAGAGAATCGGCTTGGTTGGATTAATTTAAGGGAAGAGGCTGATGAATTTTCTTCTTCAGCTTGATAATCGGTCAGCACCAATTGATTGATAGGAAAACATTGTGCTTCATTCTGTGGAAAGCCACGAGAGGCTTCTTTTTCACCCTCTGCACATTCGCGGATTGCGTTTGCTGGGCTAAAATAGCCGCATCTTGTTCAGCTTGTTGCCTCTGTTGTTTGGCATCGATTTGTTTTTCTACATCTGCATTTGGTGAGCTTGGCGCCGCCAACGCGAAAGAGGAAATAAATAATAAACTAGAAAGAAAAGAGCGAGATAAGTTCTTCATTATACTGCAGAGATTAAGTTATTGATAAATCTGCGATATGATATCAAAACTTGTTTTAAAATTCTATAAACTCATATTCTCAATAAAAAAGTGCGGTCAGTTTTTAAGAGGTTTTAAAACTCTTTGAAAATTGACCACACTTTATATCCAACGATTTATTTTATGTAAGTTTAATCTAGACATTAGAATGGAAGTATTGAATCATTTTTTGATATAAAAACTTTGTCACACTCTTTGTTTAGATATAAATAATCATATATGTTTTTTTCTATCCAATTCTTATCTAAAGAATAAATCGCATCTTTTTTAAAAGCTTCTTTAGGAAAGATGAACGCTATTTTTCCAGCCTTATAACCAGATATAGATAGCAA
>CAKVVS010000235.1:0-2644 GCA_934834395.1 Parahaemophilus parainfluenzae
GTATTGGGCCGTTAGTAAAATGGCGTCGCGATCAGTTCTCTGAAATTCGTACACCGGTTGTTGTGAGTGTCATTGTGATGGCGATTGCAGGTTTTGTGTTACCGTATTTCCTCCAAAATAAACTCACCGTCAGTGCTGTGCTTGGCACCATGATGTCCGTCATTATTGTGTTACTGAGTCTCTACGAAATGAAACAACGGGCAACACACCGCGAATCTTTCTTTAAAGGTATAACCAAACTTTCTCGTTCCCATTGGGGGATGATTTTGGCTCACCTTGGTGTAGCGATGACCGTTTGGGGAATTGCCTTTAGTCAAAACTTTAGTGTAGAACGTGATGTGCGAATGGCTGTGGGGGATACGGTACAGATTGCTAATTATGACTTTAAATTTGCTGGCGTGAGTGATGCAAATGGTCCTAACTATATGGGCGGTAAAGGACAAATCGACATTTCAAAAGCGGGTAAACCGGAAGCAACATTATTTGCTGAAAAACGTTTTTATACCGTCAGTAAAATGCCAATGACGGAAGCGGCAATTAATTGGGGCTTTACTCGCGATCTTTATGTCGCCTTGGGTGAAAAAATAGAAGATAACTCATGGGCGCTTCGCCTTTACTATAAACCGTTTATCCGTTGGATTTGGATTGGTGGATTGTTTATGGCATTAGGTGGCTTGCTCTGTATATTTGACCGTCGTTATCGTTTTAGTCGATTAGTCAAACAGTCTTAATTGTAATAAGGGGCGCATGCCCCTAGAAATAGATGTAAATTGATAGTGTTATGAATAAAAAACTACTTATCCCACTTATTGTTTTTCTTGCCGTGGCGGCAGCTTTTTTAGTTCAGTTAGGACGCAATGCGCAAGGTGATGATCCAAAAGCGTTAGAATCTGCGCTTGTGGGAAAACCAGTGCCACAGAAAACATTAACGGATTTATTGGAAAATAAAACCTACGGTAATGAAATTTTCCAACAAGGTAAACCGATTCTCTTAAATGTGTGGGCAACTTGGTGTCCAACTTGTTATGCAGAGCATCAATACTTGAATCAATTGGCTAAACAAGGTGTAACAATCATTGGTATCGACTATAAAGATGAATCACCAAAAGCTGTAAAATGGCTAAAAGATTTAGGCAATCCTTATAGTCTTGTGCTTAAAGATGAAAAAGGTTCTTTTGCATTAGATTTGGGTGTTTATGGCGCACCGGAAACATTTATCGTGGATGGTAAAGGTGTGATTCATTATCGCTTAGCGGGTGATGTAAATGAACGCGTTTGGAATGAGACCTTAAAACCGATTTATGACAAACTCGCGGAGAAACCATAATGAAAAAATCATGGCTTTTTTTAACCGCACTTTTTGTGAGTATCTCGGCGACAGCTTCCATTGATGCATTGAATTTTGCTTCACCAGAGCAAGAAAAGGACTATCATCAATTAACACAAGAATTACGTTGTCCACAATGTCAAAATAACAATATTGCCGATTCGAATGCAACTATTGCTGTAGATATGCGTGGCAAAGTGTTTGAATTATTGCAAGAAGGCAAAAAACGAAGTGAAGTTGTCGATTATATGATTCAACGTTATGGCAATTTTGTGACTTATGATCCACCAATGACGACGTCAACAATCATATTATGGATTGCCCCAATTTTGTTAGTGTTGATTGGCATTTTATTTGTATTTAAACGTAAATCGAAAAGCCCAAGTGCGGTCAATTCTGACGCGATTTTAGATGACGAAGAGAATGCGCGTTTATCGGCTTTACTCAAAGAAAAGGATAAATAATGAATTTTGCATTAAGTATTATTGTGCTCACTTTAGTGGTGGCATTGATTTGTTTTTATCCCTTGTTGCGTTCTGTTAAAGCAAAAGAAGATAAAAAGCGTGATGAGTTAAATAAAGCCCTGTATTTTTCTCGCTTAAAAGAGATAGAGCAAGATAATCAGCAAGGCTTAGTAGAGAACGTTGAACAACTTAAACAAGAGCTACAAAAAACATTATTGGAAGATATTCCTCAACAAGAAACACAAACGATCGATAAAAATGCCAAAAATTACGGTAAGTTGTGGTTTGTTTCTGGTTTATTAGGTTTGGCCATTATTGCCGGCGGGGCTTATTTCCCTTTGGGATCTTGGAAAGCCGAAGATATGATGGAAAAAACATTGGCAAAATTACCTTATTTCTTTGAACGAATCAAAGAAGAAGACACAAATCCAATGACGGATGCAGAAATGCAGCAATTTTCGACCGCACTTCGTTTGGATTTACAAAAAACACCAAAGGATGCTAAAAAATGGTGGTTGTTAGGTCAGGTAGGGATGAATTTAGGTAATGGAAAATTAGCCTTTGATAGTTACCAACAAGCGAATAAGCTTGAGCCGGATAATTTAGATTATAAGCTTTCTTATGCGCGTATGTTAATGTCTTCTGAAGATCAAACGGATAAACTGAAAGGTAATCAGCTTTTACGTGAGATTATTCGTCAAGATCATTCTAATCCTGAAGCATTAAGTTTACTTGCTTTCAGTTATTTTGAAGGTGAAGATTATAAAATGGCGGCAGTAACCTGGGCAATGATGCTACGTTTATTGGAACCAGATGATCCTCGCGTGCCAATGCTTGAAAAGAGTATTCGTGC
>CAKVVS010000236.1:0-2636 GCA_934834395.1 Parahaemophilus parainfluenzae
GACTAATGCTGTAATTGCACTGATTTTAAAGTTTTTCATAATATCCTCGGTTGAGTTTTTTCTTTAATTACATAAAGATGCAATAAAAGAATTTCATTAGAGTGGTGTAAAATATATAAATAATATAGGATTCGCTAAAAAATGGATATAACCATATGATTTGTAATGTTTATTCTGCACTACAAATATCATTTCACATTATTCAGGAAACGATTGCGTACCTATGTGAGGGATTATAGATTGCTTTTTTTTTATAGGAAAGTAAATTACCATGGTTATTTTGTAAAGAATTGTAAATTTTGTCTGAATATTCTTCGATCATTAGGAAATATATTTCCTTATTTAAGTTAAGGATATTTTAAATTTAAAAAGTGCGGTCAATTTGCAAGAAGATTTTCAAGATTGAGAAAAAATCCTGTATAATCTCAAAAATTTTTTGTTCAATTTTAAGCTTTTGTAACCGAATGATCGAAACCTCACAAACTATTCCTGAACTCGTCTCATGGGCGAAAGAGCGGGAATTTTCGTTAAATCTGCCGACAGAGCGTTTAGTGTTTTTACTGGCTATTGCCATCTATAACAACGAACGTTTAGACGGTGAGATGCTAGAAGCCGATTTAGTGGATATTTTCCGCCATACAGCCAATGCTTTTGACCAATCAACGGATGCGATTACCACCCGTGCCAATAATGCTATCAATGAATTGGTGAAACAGCGTTTTCTTAACCGTTTCAGCAGTGAATTTACTGAAGGCCTTTCCATTTATCGTCTCACTCCACTAGGTGTTGGCGTATCAGATTATTATATTCGTCAGCGTGAATTTTCTGCATTGCGTCTTTCTGTACAGCTCTCTATTGTGGCTGATGAAATTCAGCGTGCATCCGATGCAGCAGAAGAAGGTGCAACAAAAGGGGAGAGTGAGCACTTTTGGCGTCGGAATGTTTTTGCTCCATTAAAATACTCAGTAGCAGAGATTTTCGATAGTATTGATTTATCACAACGTGTGATGGATGAAAATCAGCAAAGCATTAAAGAAGAAATTGCGAATTTACTTACCAAAGATTGGCAGGCAGCAATTTCTAGTTGTGAACGTTTATTAGATGAAACTTCAGGCAATTTACGTGAGTTACAAGACACCTTAAATGCAGCGGGTGATAAGTTACAGGCTCAATTATTACGTATTCAAGATTGTGTAATTGGCCATGATGAGCTGTATTTTATTGAACAATTAATTACCGATTTACAATCCAAACTTGACCGCATTATTAGCTGGGGACAACAAGCTATCGATTTATGGATTGGTTATGACCGTCACGTGCATAAATTTATCCGTACCGCCATTGATATGGATAAAAACCGTGTATTCTCACAACGCTTGCGTAATTCTATCCACAGCTATTTCGATCATCCTTGGTTCTTGTGGACTGCTCAAGCGGAACGTTTGGTCGATCTGCGTGATGAAGAAATGGTATTACGTGAAGATGATGCATTGGGTGAATTACCTGAAGAATTGCAATATGAGTCTTTGGCTGATTTACATGATCAAATCGTAGAGCATATGCAAGGCTTATTAATTCAATATCGTGAAAATAATCGTCCGATTGATTTAAGTTTAGTCTTAAAAGAACAATTAGAAGCTTATCCGCTTTCCCGTCATTTCGATGTGGCGCGTATTATAGTGGATCAAGCTGTGCGTTTAGGTATGGCAAATGATGATTTAGCCGGTATTTATCCGCAATGGCAGGAAATTAACGATTACGGCGCAGAAGTGCAAGCGCATGTGATTGATAAATATTAATTTCGTGGCTTACCCAAAAACGAATTCATAAAATGAGAAATTAACCATGACAGATATTCAAGATGTAATTTCCCCGAAATTGGCAAATGCCATTGCAAATCCTATTTTCCCGACTGTGGACAGCTTATTGCGTTCAGGTCGTCATATCAGCACAGATCAATTAGATAACCATGCTTTTTTAATGGATTTCCAAAATGAGTTGGATGGTTTTTATCGTCGTTACAATGTGGAATTGATTCGTGCACCGGAGGGCTTTTTCTATTTACGTCCGAAAGCGACGACATTAATCGCCCGTTCAGTGCTTTCTGAATTAGAAATGTTAGTAGGGAAAGTGCTTTGCTATTTATATTTAAGCCCAGAACGTTTGGCACAGCAAGGTATCTTCAGTACGCAAGAAGTCTATGATGAATTGCTGAATTTAGCGGATGAAGGCAAGTTGTTGAAAGCGGTCAATCAACGTTCCAGCGGCTCGGATTTGGATAAACAAAAATTAGCTGAAAAAGTGCGTGCTGCGATCGGTCGTTTACGCCGTTTAGGTATGATTCATACCGTGGGTGAACAACACAGCGGTAAATTTACTATTTCAGAATCAGTTTTCCGTTTTGGTGCTGAAGTGCGCTCCGGTGATGATCCGCTAGAAGCGCAAGCCCGCTTAATTCGTGATGGGGAAGCCGCAACACCGCAATCCCTCGAATTGGAAAAACAAGCAAAAGCGGCAAGCAATACTGATGACCTCGATGATGAAGAAAGTGCGGTTGAAATTGATGAAGAATTTGGTGATGCAGGAGAACAAGAATAATGTCTGATGTATTAGAACTTGAAAACGAAATCTATCAA
>CAKVVS010000237.1:0-2617 GCA_934834395.1 Parahaemophilus parainfluenzae
CTCGCGACCCCGACCTTGGCAAGGTCGTGCTCTACCAACTGAGCTATTCCCGCATACGCTGTTAGTGCGGTGAATTTTACGGAAATTTTAAACTCTGTCAATCGAAGATCTGAAAAAAAAATTCAAATGTTGAAAAAATCTTCGTTTCGGTTGAAATTACAGCAAAATCTGACACAAGAATATAATTTTAGCTTAGTTTTCAATTTCTACTTTTATCGTGATTGGGTTTATGACAAAATTGGAACGTTTTGCTCGCCATTAAATAAAGAAAAGTGCGGTCAAGTTTTTGCATGTTTTAGAGGTAAATTATGACACAACAATATTCTATCGATACATTATTAGCCCAAGCGGGGAATCGCAGTGATGAGCGCACTGGTGCGGTTTCAACGCCAATTTATCTTTCAACAGCTTATGGTCATCATGGGATTGGTGAAAGTACGGGCTTTGATTATACCCGCACGAAAAACCCAACGCGTAGTGTCTTGGAAGATACCGTAGCAAAGTTAGAAAATGGTGATCGTGGTTTTGCTTTTGCTTCTGGCATGGCGGCAATTCAAGTGCTGATGAATTTATTCAAAGGCCCAGATGAATGGATTGTGTCAAGTGATGTATATGGTGGGACTTATCGTTTATTGGATTTTGCCTATAAAAATAACAACAGTGTAAAACCTGTTTATGTGAATACAGCTTCTTTAGCTGAAATTGAAGCCGCTATTACAGCGAATACAAAAGCGATTTTTATTGAAACCCCATCGAATCCATTAATGGAAGAGTGTGATGTGGCAGAAATTTCAAAATTAGCGAAAAAACACAACTTGTTAATGATTGTAGACAATACTTTCTTAACTCCTGTGCTATCTCGTCCATTAGATTTAGGCGCAGATATTGTAATCCACAGTGGCACAAAATATATTGCAGGTCACAATGATAGTTTAGTTGGCTTGATTATTGCAAAAGGACAAGCGCTTTGTGATCGTATTGCTTATATTCAAAATGGTGCAGGCGCAGTACTTTCACCATTCGATTCTTGGTTGACCGTGCGTGGAATGAAAACCCTTTCATTACGTATGAAACGCCATCAAGATAATGCGAAGGCGATTGCAGAATTTTTACGCGAACAGCCACAAATTGATAGCGTGTTATATCCAAACAAAGGCGGTATGCTTTCTTTCCGTTTGAAAGATGAAAATTGGGTGAATACTTTCTTAAAATCAATCAAGTTGATTACCTTTGCAGAAAGTTTAGGCGGAACAGAAAGCTTTATTACTTATCCAGCAACCCAAACCCATATGGATATTCCAGAAGCAGAACGCGTCGCCCGTGGTATTACAAACACATTATTGCGTTTTTCTGTCGGCTTAGAAGATGTGGAAGACATCAAAGCCGATTTATTACAGGCGTTTGCACAACTTAAATAATTAGTTTTTATCAATCGGACTAATCTGTGCAATTCAATATACCTTGTGCTATTATGCACAACATCAATTAACGTTAGGTGTTGATTCGTCAGCACCTTATTAAATAAGGAAACAAAAATGAGCGAAGTATTACATATTAATGATGCAGATTTTGAAACAACCGTTGTGCAATCTGATATCCCTGTATTAGTGGATTTTTGGGCTCCTTGGTGTGGCCCTTGCAAAATGATTGCACCAATTTTAGATGAAATCGCACCTGAATTCGCAGGTAAAGCAAAAATTGTTAAAATCAACGTAGATGACAACCAATTAGTTGCAGGTCAATTTGGTGTACGTAGTATCCCAACTTTACTACTTTTCAAAAATGGCCAACTTGTTGCAACACAAGTGGGTGCCTTACCAAAAAATCAATTAGCGGCGTTTATTAATCAACACCTATAATTGAGTTATTAAACATAAAAGAGCGGTCGAAAATTTTGATGTTTTTGGCCGTTCTTATTTTTTCTCTCGCCAATAAGTGGCAAAACGAGGTTTTCCGGAGTTGGTTAATCCACGATATTTGTAGGTAATCGTGCTGCCAATAGGTGGTGGATTTTCGCGCTCGCTCAGATTAAATCCTGAACCAATTTTGAATTTTCCACGATGATTTTCACAGGTGAGCGATCCGAGTATATTCTCAAATTGGCCTTTCCCTTTGTGATGTGCTATCACGGTACATTCTTCATCATAAGTGCTTTTTAACTTTAAAATTTGTGTACTGCGTTTTCTTTCGTAAGGCGCATGAGGATTACGTAATACAATCCCTTCACCTTTTTTCCCTTCAATTTCATGCAAATACTCGAATAAATGTGTTTTATCTCGTATCGGAATTTGCGGAATAATCTTGATATAAGGCGTAGGGTGTTCTTTCAAATAATCTTCTAAGGTTTTGAGACGTTCAAAAAGGTTGCCTGACGCATTGGGCACATCGAAAACATAAAGTGTTAATTTTGCCCAATTATCACCTTTAAAGGATTTCGTGATAGAAGCAATTTCTTCAAATTGATTACGTTCACTAAAGAGTTCACCATCAATGGCAAAAGGCGGAAATTGAGCCGTAAAGTATGCTGGAGCAGGCAAGGGTAATCCTTGACGACTTAATAACGTTTTGCCATCCCAATAACCTCGTACCCCATCTAATTTTTCTGACATTACCCAAC
>CAKVVS010000238.1:0-2615 GCA_934834395.1 Parahaemophilus parainfluenzae
GAGCTTAATTTATCTTGTTGTGCGGCTTCAAATAAAGGCGCTTTCACTTTGCTTTCTGCACCAAGTGCCATCGCTAATGCCCATGCACGAGTGAGGTTTTCAGATTGACGACCTAAGAAGTTAACGTGATATTGTTTAAATTCAGTGCCTTTTGGTAAGCTTTCTGCAACTTGTTTTGGAATGTGGTATTCCATTTCAAAGGCATAGCAATGCGGGCAGTAGAAAGAGAAAAATTCAATCACTTCAGGCTGTGCAGAAGCGGTTTGACCCACTTGAACGTATTGTTTACCTTCTTCTAGATTAGCTGCGAATGCGTTAAATGAAAATAAAGCACCGAGTAAAAATAAAACTTTTTTCATTTGTTTTCCTTATTTAATAATTCCGCGCGCTTTTAACAATGCGGTTTTAAAATCTTCTTCATAATCTTTTTTGATGCCAGGAATTGGCTCAAGTTTATCTGTACCGTGCATTTTTAAATGATAAATAATCACTTCATCAGATAATTCTGCTACGGGTTTATCAAAACCTGCTTCATCAGCAATTTTTTGCAAAATTTGTAACAAGCTCAGATCTGGGTCTTTAGACCAATAAGGTTGTAAAAGTTCCAATACTTCATTTAAACGCTTACATTTCATTGCTATTTCCTTTTAAATGGAGAAAAATAAGGCTAGATCATACTTCAAATAAGGCAATAAGAAAATATGGAATACACAATAAGTGCGGTTATTTTAGCGGGTGGAAAAGCACGGAGAATGAATGGGGCGGATAAAGGCTTGCAGCTTTTACAAAATAAACCATTAATTAGCCATGTGATTGAGCGCTTACAACCCCAAGTAGTTGATATATCGATTAATGCTAATCGTCACCATACGGAGTATGCTCAATGGGGGTTTCCCGTATTTTCAGATGAATTGCCTGATTTTCAGGGACCGTTGAGTGGTATGCTAACATCACTCGAACAAGCTAAAACAGATTTTGTACTTTTTGTGCCTTGTGATAGTCCGTATTTTCCACAAAACTTATTAGAAAAACTAAAAAGCGCGGTTAAAAATGACCGCACTTTAATTGCTTATGCAAAAGATAAGGAGCGTGAACACCCGACATTTTGTTTGATGTCCGTTCAGCTTAAAGAGAAGTTACGTGCTTATTTAAACGAGGGCGAACGTCGTTTATTACAATTTATGAACAAAAATGGCGCGGTTGCTGTCCAATTTGACGAACAAGAAGGACGATTTGTAAATTTTAATACCTTAGAAGATTTACAATAAATTATTTGTTTAACCTTGAATTTTGCAAAAAATTCTCCATTATTGCAGTGTTTACTTTCTATTTTATTGAGGAACTTTATTATGATGCGAATCCTTTTATTTTTAGCCACTAACTTTGCTGTGATGCTTGTGTTAGGGATTATTTTAAATGTGACCGGTATTGCAGGAAATAGTACAGGTGGCATTTTAATTATGGCGATGCTTTTCGGTTTTGCCGGATCGTTGATTTCATTATTTTTATCAAAAACCATGGCATTGCGCTCTGTGGGGGCAGAAGTGATTACCGAACCACGTAATCAAGCGGAACGTTGGTTGGTTGAAACGGTACGTCGTCAAGCACAGCAAGCTGGTATCCCAATGCCAGATGTGGCGATCTACCATTCTAATGATGCGAATGCTTTTGCTACGGGTGCGACTAAAAACAATTCTTTAGTGGCGATTAGTACAGGCTTATTAAACTCCATGACGGAAGAGGAAGCTGAAGCAGTATTGGCTCATGAGGTCTCACACATCGCGAACGGTGATATGGTGACCATGACTTTATTGCAGGGCGTATTGAATACCTTCGTGATTTTCTTATCTCGCGTAATTGCTAATGTGGTGGCGAGCTCCCGTAATGGTGATGAAGAAAGCCGTAGTTCAGGTATTTACTTCTTAGTCTCAATGGTGTTAGAAATCTTGTTTGGTATTTTAGCGAGCATTATCGCGATGTGGTTCTCACGCTATCGCGAATATCGCGCAGATGCAGGTTCTGCACAACTTGTTGGTAAAGAAAAAATGATTGCGGCATTACAACGTTTACAACAAATTCATGAGCCGCAAGAGATGGAAGGTTCACTTAATGCTTTTATGATTAACGGCAAACGTAGCGAACTCTTTATGAGCCATCCTCCGCTTGAAAAACGTATCGAAGCATTACGTAGTTTATAAAAGATAAAAAATAAAGGGCTAAATGTAATATTTAGCCCTTTTTATTTGTAGATTATTTAATATCCGCTAAGACTTTAGTGAGTAATTCCCAGTACGTTTGTACTGTTGAAATTTGGACTTTTTCATCTGGCGAATGCGCATTGCGAATAGTTGGCCCCACAGAAATCATATCAATATTTGGATAATGTTCTTTCAATAAGCCACATTCAAGCCCTGCATGAATCACTTTAATAACCGGCTCTTTGCCAAGCACTTCTGCATAATGTTTTTTCATTAAGGCTAAAATTGCCGTGTCGTTTACCGGTTTCCAACCAGGGTAAGAACCTGAGAATTCAACCGTTGCACCAGTGAGTTCAGCGAGTGAAGTTAAGGTTTCTTCTACATACTCTTTACCACTTTCAATAAGCGAGCGAATAA